>JAGYMJ010000309.1 GCA_018400625.1 Planctomycetota bacterium | reverse complement strand
TGATCCCACCGGCACAGGGCACGGTGGGGATGAGGCAACGCGGTTCACCGAATATTTACCTTTAAGAATACCCTCGTACAACATTACCGCATTGAAGTTGAGATAAAAAACATTGCCATGGCAAGATATTATCAAAGATACCCTCAATACGTGCCGGTGGCCGTTTACAGGGAACGAAATAAGAAGGCCGTAGAGAAACTTCGAAAAACGGCGGATATCCAACCGGTGGAGATTCCCGGCCGGGAAATTGCAAAAACATGGTGGGGACAGCATTGGTGCCGGAACCTTGAACGCTATGCTGATTTCCACAATCGGATCGAAAGAGGCAGAAAATACGTACGTCATGGAGCCGTTGTGGACCTGAGAATTGAAAACGGCATCATTTCAGGCCTGGTGAAAGGCAGCGATCCGGCCCCTTATACATTGGAAATAACGGTTAAGAAGCTGTCCGACAAGAAATGGGAAAAACTTTGCCAAAAGTCTCTATCGTCCGTCGAGTCGCTCTCCGAGCTTTTGAACGGCAAATTTCCCGAGGATTTGAAGGATTTGTTTTTCGCCAAAAAGGAGGGGATATATCCTGCCCCCAAGGAAATTTCATTCACATGCTCTTGCCCCGATTGGGCTTCCATGTGCAAGCACATCGCTGCTATGCTTTATGGCGTGGGCAACCGGCTCGATACCCGCCCCGAGCTCCTCTTCACTCTCCGCGGAGTAACCGTTGAAGAATTGGTCGATAAAACATTATCAGACAGTACGGATAAACTGATCCGGAGGGCGGAAGGGGCCGCCGCCGAAAATGTTATAGCCGACGCTGATTTGGAGGACGTCTTCGGCATCGAGATGGATGACTCAGTATCACAACCGATCGACCTGCCTGATGTTGATGATTTTGAGGAAACACAAAGAAAAGAGCAGCCAATAAAAAAGAAGAAGAACTCTTCTACCTCCCCAAAAAACAAAGGCAAGAAGATGAAAAGAACAAAAAGGAAACAAAAGAAAAAAACGGCCCGGCCGGGCGTGGCCAAAGGGAGTATCCTGGAATACTTCCTTCAAAATATCGAACATCTTGAAGAAGATTTCAGAACCGGTGATCTGGAACCACTGTTTCCAGATTGGCCGACAAATCGAATCACGAATACCTTACATCGCGCCTACCGGAAAGGGCGCCTTGAGCGGGTTTCCAGCGGACTATACAGATACAATAAAAAATGAACGAAAAACCGCCCGTACAACTTGGTACCATTTTAACCGCTGAAGATTTATTGCTTGAATGGCAAGATAGTGAAAGCGAACCGGGTGAAGCATCGAAACACCTGCAGGAGGAGATTTTCCGCAATTCCCATTCAAAGCCCGAATCCTGGCTCTTTGAACTCGGTTTCACCCCCTCCCACATAGCACTGCCGGAGTCTTTGAACTTTTGGCGCAATCTGGCCGCCAATTTCGTGCATAAACTTGCTATGACCCCCGACCTTGAAGACTTGCGTGAAAAGGCTGAAATAGCGCCCCACAACCCCGAACTCCTGGATTGGATCGAAAATGCTCCCCTCTTCCACGGACAGGAACATTTGAGTCTTGAACGTGCAAAGGATTGCTGGAATCAATTGAACAGAGCTTATAAAAAGGCCGTACGCCACCACACCGGCACCGTTGAGTCGCTTCTGCACGGCCTTAAACCCGACCTTGAGTTGGCCGGGCGCGTATTTTTTCACCTTGTGGAAAACAAAAAAGATGCGCCCGAACCGTTCGCCTTTCTGGCAACTTATTCCACGCATGCCGGCGAAAGCGGAAAAACACGGCATGTGCCGCTGAAAAACGCGCTCGCCGAATATCGTGACAACAAAGCAAAACTCCTCGAACTGCTTTCCACAGTATATAAAGCGGCTCGTGAAAGTGATATTATCTCTGAACTCATCGAATCCGGGCGCATATTTCATCCGCTGGCGTTTAATCAGGAAACCGCGCTCACTTTCCTCAAGGAAACACCTGTGTATGAAAATGCGGGCATCAAATGCCGCATACCGAACTGGTGGACCACAAAATCTTCTCAGATTGGCGTGAGTATTAAACTCGGCGAAAAGAAACCTTCTCATTTGGGGTTCAATGCAATACTGGAATGCTCCCCGAAAATAAGGGTCGGCAAAGAAAAAATCACTCCCGAACAAGCTTATGCTTTGCTGGAAGAAACTTCCGGACTAGTGCTGATAAAAAACAAATGGGTCGAAGTCGATCAGGAGCGCCTGGAAAAAACGCTGGATGTGTATGAAAAAGCCCGGGAATTGGTCGAGGGTGGCTTGACCATGCGCGAAGCAATGCGACTGCTCCTTAACCCGAAAGATACCATCGGTGATCTCGGCGAAGATACCGGGGTGGAATTCGGCGATTGGCTTATGGAGGTGACCCGGAAATTAGCCGATCCCTCACTCGTACGTGAGACGGAGCCGACAGAAAGTTTCAATGCCGAATTGCGCCCCTATCAAAAACAAGGCGTTAACTGGCTGGCGCTGCTTGACTCGCTCGGCTTCGGAGCCTGCCTTGCAGACGATATGGGTTTGGGGAAGACGATCGAAACTCTGGCATTTTTAAGCATCATACGCAACCATACCGCTGAGCCGTCGCTGCTTGTGCTGCCGGCTTCCCTTATAGGAAACTGGTGCGATGAAATCCAGCGTTTCCTGCCCGATTTGAAAACCTTAATCTTTCATGGTTCGGCAATGAGCACGAGTGAACGCGAAGAAATGGGCGAAGCGGAATTAAATCAATATGAATTAGTCATCACCACCTACGGGATCGTACATCGTGACGAATGGCTCCAGGAACAGGAATGGCATTACGTGATTCTGGACGAAGCTCAGGCGATAAAAAACCCCCGCACTCTGCAAACCCGCGCCGTTAAAAAACTGAACTGCCATAATCGCATAGTCCTGACCGGTACACCGGTGGAAAACCGGCTTGCCGACCTGTGGAGTATTTTTGACTTTCTTAACCCCGGATTGTTGGGCAAACCGCAAGAATTTAAAGAGTTAGTAAAAGGCATACAGGATTCAAAAGATGGCTACGCCCGATTGCGACGGGTAGTCAGCCCATATATTTTGCGGCGGCTCAAAACAGACAAGTCAATCATCAATGATCTGCCGGAAAAAGTAGAGATGAAATCCTACGCCGATTTATCGGAAAAACAGGTCATTATCTACAAAGACCTGTTGGAGGGATTGAAATATGCTATAGAAGAAGCTGACGGCATCCAGCGACGCGGGCTCGTGCTGGCCTCGCTCATGAAATTCAAGCAAATTTGCAACCATCCCGATCAATACTCCGGCGCCGGCGGCTATAAAGAGACCGACAGCGGCAAGTTCAAACGGCTCAGAGAAATATGTGAAACCATCGCCGAAAAGCATGAACGGACGTTGGTTTTTACTCAGTTCCGGGAAATAATCGAACCTCTGGACAATCTACTCGAAAAGATTTTCGGCAAGCCCGGATTTACACTGCACGGCGGGGTACCGGTGAATAAACGCCGAAAAATTGTTGATGAGTTTCAAAACTCTCGCAATTATGTCCCCTATATAGTATTGTCTGTGAGAGCCGCCGGCGTTGGTCTGAATCTTGCCAGGGCAAACCACGTGATCCACTTCGACCGCTGGTGGAACCCGGCAGTGGAAAACCAGGCCACTGACAGAGCATTCCGCATAGGACAGACCCGCAACGTATTGGTGCACAAATTTGTTACTAAGGGAACTGTTGAAGAGAGGATCGATCAGATGATTTACGAAAAAAAAGAATTGTCGGAACAAGTGATCTCAAGCTCTTCCGACGAATCCTGGATAACCGAGATGAACGACAAACAGCTTATGGACATGTTTACACTGAACCGATAAATGGTACACTATCAAAGCGCTACCGGTCGCTGCCCGCGCCGGGAGCGTTATGCGAGAAGGTAAGTCCTCAGTGAACCACGTTGTTCCTCCACCGTGCTCTGTGCCGGTGGGATGACGATTAAGCACTACGTGCCTATAATTTTATTTTTTTTAAGCATAACCGGAAATGACTGATAAAAAGGATCAAACAGCGGATCATATAGACAGTTTTCTGCATCGTCTGGATGTGGAAAAGCAATATTCACCCCATACTTTACGCAGTTATTCCTCGGATCTTTTAGCATTTGAAGATTATTTAAAGAGCAGGAAAAAAAAGATTACGGACGCAAACATCAGGGATATTCGCAGTTTTCTCGCCAAACTCCGCACGAGCGGTTTAGCCCGCACGACAATATCCAGGAAAGTCTCCGCCGTTCGCTCACTCTACAAATTTTTACAAGAAAGCGGCTATATTGAAAAAAATCCTATGGTCTCAATGCATTCACTGAGAAAAGAGGATAAATTGCCCAAATTTTTTACGCTCAATGAGATCGAAACTTTATTAGCTGTTTTTGGGGATAAAGATTGGAAACAGTTGCGCGACAAAGCGATGATCGAAGTCATGTACGGAGGGGGGCTGCGGATCAGTGAACTTGTCGGACTTGATGACGGTGATTTTGATCCCGGCAGCTCGGTTGTGGTCGTGGGCGGAAAAGGGAAAAAAGAAAGAATGGTTCCCGTCGGCTCCCATGCCGTCAAAGCGGTTAAAGCATATATCGAGAGGCGCGATAACGAACAGAAAAGAGCAGAAGATGAGACGGCACTGTTTGTTAATGCCCGAAACGGTTCGAGGCTGACTTCCCGCAGCGTACGCAGGATATTACGGAACTCGTTGCTCAAAGCCGGCCTGGACCCTGCCAAGAGTCCGCATGACCTTCGCCATAGTTTTGCCACACACATGCTCCAAAATGGAGCCGACCTGCGTACCGTTCAAGAGTTACTGGGACACGAGCATTTAAGCACGACTCAAATCTATACCCACCTGACCACTCAGAACCTGAAAGATATCTACGATAAAGCGCACCCGAGAGCTTAAGCGTCGTTCATCTCAAAACTAGGTTGTAGTTTGCAAGTTTATGCCGCTTGTTTAGCTCCGTATGCCTTTTCTGC
>JAGYMJ010000308.1 GCA_018400625.1 Planctomycetota bacterium | reverse complement strand
CTCTGCGAGAGGTAAGTATTGAGGTATACGGGGTTCACTGAGGATTTACCCCGAAGCGAAGTTCACTCTCCGCTATAGCGGCGGAGTAGGGGATCGATTATTAAAGGGACCAGAATGCAGGTGACAGCGGAGACGATGACCATTCCGGCAAAAAGTTCAGGCGGCACGGCCCATTCTCCGAGATTACGGCCGCGTTCCATGATGATCATGGTAATTTCAGCCCGCGGAATCATACTGAGGCCGATGAACAGGGCGCCTTCAGCACTGGTTTCCAAAAGAGCAGGAAGGGCGGTCCCGATCAGTTTGCCCAGGCTGGCAATTATCACGAGGATAACCGCCGGAATCAGCGCCGCATGCAATGCTTCAGGTCGTATTTGCAGTCCGATCCCAATGAAGAAAAAAGGTGTGAAAAGTTCATAAATCGCCCCGAATGAAGCGTCCTGCTTCACAGCGTTTGGGTCGCGACTGAAGACAAGCCCTGCAAAAAGACCGCCGATAGCCAGAGAAAAACCCAGCCACCCGGCGATGGCAGCAATGACAATGACGATGCCCACCAGCAAAACGATTACTGATAAATTGTGCGGTTCATATATCATTTAACGCTTTTTTGCATTTCACAGGAAAATTGTTTCGAATATATATTACTATAACCCAAATTGCGCGATTCTCGAAATTGCAAGCGTTATTTCCCCACTTTCCAAGCCCGGCGTCCTGCAATGTTGTGTCTGTCTTTGCGCAAGGCGTCAGCGCGCCGCAACCTGTCAAAGTGTCGAAAGTTGTCTTGACGCCATCGATCCTGCACTTGCAAGTGCCTGTTTTTTCGGCCATAATATTTTCACCTCCCGGGTTGGGTTTTATTGTGTATCAAAAACCGCTTGATGCTGCATTTCAAACACAATTATACCGCCCAGGGGGTTTTACAAACAACCGGAAATCGCTCAAATCAGGTATCATTTAAATCAGGCCATTTTTTATGACTAATAATACCGGACATATAGCTCCCTCATCGGATCCCCAACGGACACTTTTTAATGTAATAATCGCGTTTTTTATACTCCTTGGGGCTGGAACTCTGATATGGATGTTGCAGGATTTGCTGGCTCCGGTATTTATGGGACTTTTGCTGTCTCTTATTTTTAATCCTGTTCTGAACTGGACCCAACACCACTGGCGATTCCCAAGGATATTCACACTCTCGTTACTGCTTCTTCTGCTTATCGCAGCCATTACTTTGTTGGGTGTCTTTTTGCTGCCGATGGCTTATCAGCAGATATCACAGCTACTGATGAATCTTCCTTCTTACATACAGGAACTTCTCGATTTAATTTCCGGCGAACAAGTAACTCTCAGCGAGAAATTCAGATCAGCCTTAACTGAGGCTGCGTCCAATCCGCAAGAAATGATTTTTATCTCTCTAAAAGGTACTATTACCTCCTTTGGTATCCTTACGTACACTTTCGGTTTTTCCACATATATTGTTATTTATAGTGTGATGTTTATTGTGTTTTTCATCATATTTTCACTCAGGATGCCGGACATAGCTAATTGGGCTATACAGTTTCTTCCTTATTCAGAGAAAAAACAGATCCTCAATACCCTGCATAAAATCTTTAACGCCGCTGGAGATTTTCTCCGCACACGCCTGGTTATTGCTCTGATTCTTGGAGTCCTTTTCTCAATCGGGTGGGCTGTTGTTAGAGTGCCTTACTGGTTACTGCTCGGTTTAGGTGCTGGAGCTTTGAGTATTATTCCATACGCCGCTGCATTGGGATGGCTGGCTGCGTTGCTTATTAATTCCCTGGAAGCTCAAACTCCGGAAGCCCTGCTGTACGCCATTTTATGGCCAAGTGTGGTCTATTTCATCCTCCAGCTGTTCGAAGGCTGGCTGTTGACTCCTTACCTACAGGGAGAAAAACTGGATATTCATCCCGTTATCATACTGTTTGTTGTTTTTGCAGGCGCAATTTTAGGCGGATTAGTCGGAATGCTTCTTGCAATTCCAGTAACAGCGGCCTGCCAGATTATTTTTGCAGATTTAATTAAACCCAAAATGCTGGACTGGGCGGAAAAACACTAAATATTGTTTTCCTCCCGTCCCAAAACTCGGCATAACTTATTGATCATGAACGACTCTGAAAGGCCACACTCACAGTCTGTAGAAGCTGTTGCATCATCCTTTTCCACCGATATCGAGCAGGGTCTGAGCGAGAAAGAAGCCCGGCACCGTCTCGATACGTACGGACGAAACGCCATCGAGAAAAAAAATGAAATCTCCCCCCTCGAGGTTTTCATCCGCCAATTCAAGGATGTGATCATCCTGCTTTTACTGGCGGCTTCTGGCATCTCCTTCGCCATTGGGGATACGGTCGAAGGGATCGCAGTCCTCGTGGTGATCATTCTCACCACGATCTTCGGCTTCATCAGCGAATATCGCGCGGAAAAATCCGTGGAAGCCTTGCAGGGCATGATCACACCCACCGCAAAAGTGCGCAGGGACGGCGAGCATCGGGAAATAGAGGCGGCCAACCTCGTCCCCGGCGACATCGTTGTGATTGAAGAAGGCGACAAGGTCACCGCCGATGGCCGCTTGAGCGAAGCCGACCATTTGCATGTCGAGGAGTCGCTCCTCACGGGCGAGAGCGAGCCGGTCACCAAGCACACCGACACTGTGGATGAAGAGAACGTGCCCCTGGCCGAACGGTTCAACATGGTCCACATGGGCACCACTCTGACCGGCGGGAACGGCGAATTCATCGTCACGGGCACCGGAGAGCATACTGAAATGGGCAAAATCTCCGAACGCCTTCAACAGACCGTCGATGAGACCACCCCCCTTGAAGAACAGCTTCATACCACCGGCAAATTCCTCATCAATGTGACACTCGTGATCACTCTCATCGTCGCGGTCGTGGGCATCCTGTTCGGCCGTCCGCCGATTGAGATGATCAAGACCGCAATCGCGCTCGCGATCGCCGCCGTGCCAGAAGGGCTTCCCGCTGTCGCCACGATCACCCTTGCCATCGGCATGCGCAAGATGGCGAAGAAGCATGCCCTTGTGAAAAGTCTTCCTGCGGTCGAGACGCTTGGATCCACCACAGTGATCGCGACCGACAAGACCGGGACGCTCACGGAGAACCAGATGACTCTGAACACCCTCACCATCGGCGAGCGCACTATCCATGTGAGTGGAACCGGCTACGCGCCCGAAGGTGAATTTTTTGAAGGTGATCGGTCCATCAATCCGCTTGAAGACACATCGCTCCATAAATACCTTCAAGTCGGGTTCCTATGCTCGAATGCCCGGCTCTCACAGGATGATGAGAACAATTGGACTGTCATCGGCGACCCGACCGAAGGTGCTCTCGTCGTCGCCGCTACAAAAGGTGGGGTCGTAAAGACGATCAACAAAAAAAATACCGAACGTATTGCAGAACGACCGTTCGATTCAGAAACTCAATACATGGCTGTCCTCACCAAAGATGAGGATCAAAATGTCCTGCTTTCTGTCAAGGGCTCACCCTCCGTTATCCTGGACAAATGTGATTTCCATATTCAAAATGGAGAGGTACAACGGCTCGAAAAGAGCGACAGGGACACCTACTGCGATCAGAACAAGGCACTCGCCCAAAAAGGGCTCAGGGTCCTCGCCCTTGCCTATAAGGACGCTCCAGAAGAAGGCGGCCTGGAAGAAGCTTCAGAAACCGGCCTGACTTTCCTTGGTTTCGCGGGCATCTTCGATCCACCGAGGAGCGATGTACAACAATCCATCCGGGATGCCCAGAATGCGGGCATCCGCATCCTCATGATTACCGGCGACCAGCCGGACACGGCCGCAACGATCGCACGGAAAGTCGGCATCAAAGGGCATGACGGCGATGTAGTCCTGGGCAGCGAACTCGATAACCTCTCTTCAGAGGCACTTGCGAAAAAGCTTAAAGACCATACGATTTACTGCCGTGTATCCCCCGAAGAGAAACTCACCATCCTGAGCGCCCTCAATGAGAATCATGAGATCACCGCGATGACAGGAGACGGCGTCAATGATGCACCGGCCCTTAAGCGCGCCTCCATCGGAGTCTCGATGGGCAAAAGAGGCACAGCTGTCGCTAAAGAGGCTTCGGACATGGTCCTCCTGGATGACAGTTTCAGCACCATAATCTCGGCGGTCAAATACGGACGCGTTATTCTCGACAACATCCAGAAATTCATCCATTACCTGCTTTCAATCAACCTGAGCGAGATTGTCTTCATTTTTTGTGCCATCGTCCTGGGCTTTCCCGTGCCGCTCAGCGCGATCCAGATCCTCTGGCTAAACATGATCACAGGCGTCTTTCCCGCCTTCTCCCTCGGTTGGGAAACGCCGGAGGAAAGGACCATGATCGATCCGCCCCGCGATCCGAACAAGCCGATCATCACAAAAAGCTACAAATATCGGATCGTCTTCCAGGGCATTATGATCATGGTCGGTCCGCTCCTCGCTTACATATACTTCATAAATTCGGACGCCCATACACTCACTGAAGCGCGCACCATCGGCTTCATGACCCTAGCGATCGTGCATCTTCTCCAAGTCTTCAACGCCCGCAAGCAAAATGGGCTCGGCTTTGAGAGAACAATGTTCAAAAACCCCTATCTCTGGGAGGCGTTCGTCTTCACAATCGGCCTGCAGCTCTTCGCGATCTACACTCCGTTCATGCAGACCCTCCTCAGGGTCGCTCCCCTGAGCGGTGTTGACTGGGGCTACATGTTCTTTTTTGCGTTGCTCCCCATACTGATACTGCAGGCAATCGCGTTCATCCGCCTTAAAATCGGCAAACCCTATCACGAATGATCAACCGCCGCATCCCTCATAAGGTTCTTCAGGATTGAGCGTACTTACATTTGAAATTTAATGGACATGCGTGTCTCCTATATGGGAATAAAAGTTAACTTTAACCCATTGGGAATCCGCACTGTCTGGATGCATTTCTACTACACCGGCGGAATGTCAA
>JAGYMJ010000307.1 GCA_018400625.1 Planctomycetota bacterium | reverse complement strand
ATATGGTCGATGCGGTGCAGGATCCGGCCCGAGCCGCTATCCTCATAGCCGTAAATGGCATATAGACGGTCTTCCCGTTCCGAATAGACCCAGCCACCATCGTGTTTAATCTCGTAAGGGTTGACGTCGAGCCAGGTTGCCGCGATGGCGGTGGCAGTCCATGGCGCGACGAGTTCGTCCTCTGCCGTTTCGGTGCTGCGAGAGGAACTGCTGCTTCCACCACAGGCGGACAACAGCAAGGCCGAAATCAGCGCCGCCGAAAGGTAAAAATACCTGTTTCCAAAAAAGGTCTTTGTCATAGATTCCCTCCATATTAGGTTTTGGCTCATAAATTACGAATAAGTTAATCAAGATGACATCGTAAAAACTCAGGCGAACGCAACTATCTGAAATTATTGTAAAAATATATAGTTTTCACTTTTTGTTTTTCCGGCTTTGTGGTAAATTTCCTTATAAATTCAATGCTTTACCCGGAGGGCAGATGATTTATACCAAAGACCACAAAACCCTCAACATGTTCGAGCCGTTCTCCCATCTCGGCCCCAAACGCCTGAAGCTGATGGAGCAGTCCTGGGCCAAACTGTTTCGAGACGAAATCCTGCCCGAACTGCCGGTTCACAAGGTGACGAAACATTTTGATCACCTCAAGGGCCGGCCCACCAAGGAACTCTACGCCATGCTCGGGGCGATGATTCTGCAGGAGATGCACGATCTCACTGATCAGGAGGCGGTTCAGCAGTTCGCCTTCAACATCCAGTGGCACTATGCGCTGAACATCACGGCCGATGCCGACCGGGACGCCTATCTGTGTCCGAAGACGCTCTGGAGCATGCGCAGCCTTCTGACCCGGGAGGGGCATTATTCCTCGCTCTTCGACGTCGTCACCGACAAGCTCAAAACCATCTTTGACGTGGACACCGACCGGCAGCGTCTCGATTCGGTCCACATCTTCTCCAACATGCGCCACCTGAGCCGGGTCGGCCTGTTCGCTCGGACCATCAAAACCTTCCTCGTAAACTTGAAGCGCCATCACCGCCCGTTCTTTGATGAACTGCAGAGTGAGCTGAAGGATCGCTATCTGTCCAAGCGCGGCGAGTCGGTTTTTGCGATGGTCAAGCCCTCGGAGTCTGAGCGCACCCTGCAAACAACGGGAGCCGATCTCTTCGCCCTGATCGAAGGGTTTCGCGCAGAAGAGGCCGTGACCGGTATGCACAGCTACCAGCTGCTAGTGCGCCTGTTCAGGGAACAGTGCCGGGTGGAAGAGACCGATGCGAATCAGGGCCTCAAAGTCTCGGTCAAACCCAATAAGGAGGTTCCCTCCGACTCCCTGCAGAATCCCTCGGACCCGGATGCCTCCTACGACGGACACAAGGGCCGGGGCTACCAGATCCAGGTGATGGAGACTTACAGCCGGGAGGAAGACGGCGACCAGCTCAACCTCATCACCCATGTTCACGCCGAGCCAGCCCATCACAACGACGTCCACGCCCTTCTGCCGGCAATAGAGCAGACCAAGCAGCAACAGCGTGGTCCCAAGGAGGTGCTGGCCGACTCCCTCTACGGCAGCGACGAGAACTGCCGCAAAGCGGCCGAGAAGGGTGTCGAGGTCATCGCACCGGCCGCAGGGAAAAACCAAGCCGATGGCCTGGGACTGGCCGACTTCACCTTTTCCGAGCAAGGCCGGGTCACCGCCTGTCCTCAGAGCCATGCACCGCTGAAAACCAAGCACAAGAAAGACCGGTACAGCGCGGTGTTCGACTCGCAAATCTGTGAGCGCTGTCCCCACCTGAGCGAGTGCCCGATCAAGCCGGGCCGCAAAGGGCACTATTTGCGTTACAGCGGCAAAGAACTGCGCCTGGCCCAGCGCCGGGCCCACGAAAAGACATCGGAGTTCCGTGGCCGCTACCGATTCCGGGCCGGGGTGGAAGCGACGATGTCGGAGTATGACCGTAAAACCGGGGTCAAGCGATTGCGGATACGCGGCCTGGCGGCCGTCCGATATTGCGCCACCCTCAAGGCTGCGGGGCTCAATATCTTTAGGGCAACTACGTTCAGAAACCGCAAAATGAAAGAGGCAGGTTCGGAAAAGGGCTCAATTTACACCCATTCAACCGCTTTTTGGTGCCGCGCAAGGGTTGTCAGAGAGCAAATTTCGGTTTTCCTGGCCCGCTTTGTCGGTTGGGCAGGAAAATTTAGTAACTGTGACCCATCGTTTCCAAAATTGGCCGTCTGAGTTTTTACGATGCCATCAATCAATGCCGATTAAAAAATCAAGCTGATTCAAACAGCGTATTAAAATTCTGGTTTGACAAGCCCACTAAACAAGGAGGAGAGTAAGTGGTTTTTGCCTTATCTGCGAATGCGACCGCATCAGATTCTATCTGCGTCCCCTACCGGTTTTGACTGGAGCTTTTTTTGAACGAAATATCTGCCGGGCCCGTCGCAGAACATTTCCGGCCTATCGAAATTGACATTGCACTTAAATAAGGATAGTATCCGCGAACATTAATTAAGTCTACTGAGGATCGCCTTTTCAGCCATCCCCCATACCCATATCGGTCATCCGCCGGTTTTAATCCCCGGAAACATGCGAATTCTTCTGATTAATCCCCCCAACTGCGGCCGCAGCATTCCTGAAGAACGCTACGGCATCGATTCGCTGAAACAGATTTTTCGCGGCGAACCTCTGGCTCTGGAAGTGCTGGCCGGCAACCTGACCGGTCACGATGTGCGGATCCTCGATCTGAAGGTGGAGCCTGGGGCTCTGCAGACCGAACTGCTCCGTTTCGCTCCCGATCTGGTCGGTTTTACGGG
>JAGYMJ010000306.1 GCA_018400625.1 Planctomycetota bacterium | reverse complement strand
GGGACAAGCCCGGCGGTAGGAACCACCAATCAACGTCGTTCACTGAGGACTTACAAAACAAGTTTGGCGCCGCGCTGAAGCACAACACGTCTGACCTCGCCCGGTTCCAGCTCACCGGGATCGCACTGATTCCGGACGCACAGCGCCGAGGCGATGCCGGCGGCCTGGCCCATCATGGAACCGGAAGTAGCCACACGCGCGGAAGACAGCGCGAGCTGGTCGGCCGAGAAACAACGTCCGGCCATCATAAGATTTAAACGATCTTTCGCGATAAGGCTCCGGAGCGGAATATGATAGGGTGGAACCTGAAGTTCATCTTTCGGCAAAATATACGTCCTCTTGTCATCGTCCGGCTTGTGTCCGTCGAGCTGGTACGTGCCGCGCGCAACCCCATCTTCAAAAGCCCTTCCGGCCCGCACATCCTCAAGGGTCAGGGTATATCTGCCGACTACACGGCACCCTTCGCGGATCCCTATGATGGGACTGCAATGATCGAGCAGCCATTTTTTTCCCCTAACGCTCTGATAATAATGCAGCACTTCCATCATGCGGCGTCGGGCGACGATTTCAGCATTTGTAAGGCTTTCGGTATCGGTAGGGTCAAACATGGGTATTTTCACTTTCAGCGCATTCGCGCCCGGGCCGTCCGGCCAAACACTTGTCATCGGCAGTTCATCTTCGCCCCCTATCGGGTTAAACCATCCTTCGGGAAGTTGAGCACGGGCCAGATCAGGGGAGACATGACGCACAAAGAACATCATCGACATCGGGAGCTGGTATCCGGACGGACCGCCCTTGATCGTCTCAGCCCCCGCCGCTCTGGCAAGGTCTGCTTCACCGGAGCAGTCAATGAACTGTTCCGCCTTTATAGCTTCCAATCCGCTTTTGCCACAGACGATGCACTCGCTTATCCGAGCATTTTCACCGACTGCAGCATCGACAAGCCGGGTATGCAGGAGCAGTTTCACGCCCCTGCTCAGCAGGAGTTCCTGCAGGATGAGCGCCAGGATTTCATAGTGGAAGCAGGATTTTTTCCCGTAACCTATAGCATCCCATTCCCGCAGATCGGCCAGTATATGGTCAAAAACTTCGCCTTGTCCGGAGAGATGCTCCCCGTCACAAAAATTCGCCACACCACCGGTCGTGAGCATTCCCCCGGTAACGGCAAATCGTTCGACAAGAATGACATCGACCCCGGATTCAGCGGCGGCGCAGGCCGCCGAAACACCGGCGATCCCGCCCCCAATAACGGCCACATCGGCATTATAGCGCACCGGCACATCACGCTGCCACTTCACTGATGTGTTTTTTGATGTTTTCACCAGGAAATCTCCATTATAAATCAACCAATAAGTTGGCAATCACTTGAAACGGAACGAAAACAGGTCGGCATCCACGAGATGGAACCGCAGACGGACAGGCTGACCTTCAAGCGCCCTCAGCTTGGGATTGTTCTTCCATGCCACCTTACGTTTCAGGTCATCGCCGAGCAATTCAACGCAATCCTCAGCCGAGAATCCGGGGAGAGGGGCACCGCAGACATCCTGAATTTCCACACGCACTCGCCCGGCGGCCGACGCAGAGAAGTTGACCTCCATTTCATCGCCATTGAATGTGAGTGGGCGGGTTACAAACTCCCCACCACGTCGCGAAGCGTTCGCCGACACAAAGCCGTCCACTCTTAAAGTGTATCGCCGGAAGGCCTTACTGTGCTCATATCGCCGGCTGCGCTCAGAGACATAAAAGGTCATTTCATCCGGAGCGCCGCTGATACCGGAAGATGTCTCCACGATGCCCCAATTGGCATAGATATCACCGTACATCCAGCTATCCTTATACCTCAGCCCCGGCCGGATAAAAGCCTCGCCGTAGCGTCTGAAATTAACGCCGTCGCGACTGCACATGAACTGGGTATCGGTAATCGCCGTACCGATACGTTCGCCACCGACATCTTCAATGACAGAGCGTCTGAGTTCCGTTTCCGGCAGCGCTTCGATAGCATGCGACCACGGACGTTCGACGTAGCGGGTGGGCAGGCCCACAAAGATATGCGGCGCCCTGTAATACGGAATGACCTGGTTGGTATAGAGCTGTTCGGTTTCCGCTCCCGGGTAGTTCAACCATTGAGGTTGGCTCCAGTGGATAAAATCATTGGAGACAGCGGTTTTTACTCCCCGATAATTATTCTCGTTCGCATCCAAAAAAAATTCGCGCCAATAAGCGCGGTATTCTTCACGTTCACCATCCCAGAAGGCCACGTTCTGCGTATCGAACGCACCATCTGTTATTACTGGCTTCTCTTTCATCTTTTCCCAGCTCAGGCCGTCATGTGAACATACGGCGCAGAGTCCTTTTTCACCGCCTTTGTTTCTGGTAACCGCCTTATACTGTTCTGAAGGATTACAATTCGGATTCCCGTCCCTGAAAGGCGACAGGTCATGGACATAATCGAGTCCACATGTCCGGACAATATTGTTTTCTTTTGAACCTTCGTATTCAACCAGGCCAAGAGAGGGCAATCTCCAGTTGATACCGTCGGTGCTTTCGGCGTAGTGCAGCCACCTTTTCGTCGGCAGATCATCATCCAGCGTGTTACGGCTAACGGAATAATACATTTTAAAGATATCCCCCTCACGGAAAACCGTCATGTAACCGTGCCCGGCCCTTAAACCGCATTTTTTCTCTTTCAAAGTTTCCTGATAAGGGCCGTGTTCGAGCGGGAATACCACCTCCTGGGGAGTGGGTTTCTGCAAGCGCAGTTCAATATCCCCATAAAACTTCTCCACAAGATAATCGTCAACCAGCAATTCCAATCTTGATCCAATATCTATTGCTTTCATTTTAAATACCTGCCTTTAATTCCAATAACACTGACAACTTCTCAATAAAATCTTATGCCAAAAAAACAAGAAATTAGTAAATATTCAGCGAACGACGCGGCATCCCCACCGTGCCTTGTGCCGGCGGAATGAAGATCAAGTTCTAAATCATGAATTTATAGACCGTAGCCGTTAATGCGCCCTGCCCCCCCTCTTCGGGAGTGACGGGCAG
>JAGYMJ010000305.1 GCA_018400625.1 Planctomycetota bacterium | reverse complement strand
ACAACATACTTTGTAAAAAAACTTCGGTCTGACGGACCAGGACCATGAAACTTGGAAAAAACATATCCCGGCTCCACCGTATAGAAGAAGGGCATGGCCGCCACAAGCTGTCTCCCGGTAATGACAAGCGTATCGCCATTCCTGAATTCATGGGAAGAGTAGCGCCTGTGTTGGACGCCTGCACCAGGCTGCTGATTATAGATTCTGAATCACGGCGCTTAGTTATTGAGTGTTTCTGTATGAACGATCGTCTTGAGTTATTTTCGAATTTCGGCGTCCAGGTCGTTATCTGCGGCGCTCTCAGCACCTTTTTCTCGAATTTTCTTGAAGAAAAAAGAATACACCTCCTCTACGGCATTTCAGGCGATATTGAGGAAGTTTTGCAGGCCTACCGGCAAGGGTATCTGCATCGCGACCATTTCCGCATGCCGGGGTTTCTCGACACACCACCCTGAATCATGGGAACATAAAGTTCCCTTTTCGCTCTGTTCTTGGTGCGTTTTGTTCCTTCTGCGAAATGTAATCGTTATTCCCAGAATCGCTCTCGGTTCTTTCTTCTTTGAATCAATTGAGTTTTTCGATTGCGAAACATCCTGGCATTTCTATTGCAAAGTATAAACTGAGGGTTTTCGCAGACCCTTTTAAGGAGGGGGGGCATGATTACCAGGAGGCAATTCTTAAAAAAAGAGTGCCAGGAAATCGGAGAGGCCACCGCTCGCGTTTTAGCCGCGTTCCAGGAGGAAAAACCTGCTGAACCGCAGCAAGATCATCTCTATCCGGCTTTCACTGAACTGAGCCCGTCTCTCTTGGCCATGGAGGCCGAAAGGACGGGAACTGAAGAGGAAGCCGCAGACAGCGAAGAATTGCGCCGGCTGTTGTACGAACAACTGGCCAATCCTTCGAGACGCCCCGACAAATGATATCATCGTAAATCGACAACCAAAGGAGGGACATATGGAGCGTTACGGCGTAGGATACTTGGAAGAACGTAAACTGGTCAAGCGCTGGCCCCAGCCCATACCGGCGATCGTGGCCCTGGTTCTCACCCTGGCGGTGTTTTACGTCACGTGGTGGCTTTTCCAGGACCCCCGTGGGTGGATGCAGATGTACACTCCGTACGTGGGGTATATGTACACCCGGTGGTGGCTGATCATGCTGATCTGGATGGTGTACATTTTCAATTACTGGCCCTTTAAAAGAAGTTGGCTGGAAAACAGTCATCCGCTATACAAGGGAGCAATTCTCACGGCGATTTCGGTGGGTATCCTGGTCATACTCATCAAAGGATTTTTCGAGGGTCTGCTGGGCAATTTCGGCCTTGCCTATTTTAATCCGAACCAACTGTTGAAGCTGGAAGGCGTTACCGAGTTTTTCGCCATTGAGTACGCCGCCCTCGCCTGCCTGATGTTCGCCGCAATCGCCTCATGGCTGAGCCCGGCCTGGGTCGTAGCCTGCGAGGAGGCGCCGTGGCAGAACATGAGTCAGCCGGCCAAGGGATTCAGCATACTTATTATGACCTTCTTCCTGAGTACGATGATATACTTCATGACGATGCACTCCCACATGGGCATTCTCTACTATCCCTGGCAGTATTTCACCTCCATCGCCCCGCCTTACTGGGAGAAATTCGCCAATACTGTTTCCGGTAACTTCCATGTTTCATGGATCATGTGCTGCACGGTAACCGTGTGGATCGTGGAAACCATCTGGGAACGGTTCCCCTTCAAGCTGATAAAGACCACCTGGCTGCGCCGCGTGACGGCCTTTTTCGGCATCATCGCCATCGCCTTCGCTCTGCACTTCTTCCTGTATTTCGCTCAGGAGCTGACCTGGGGACAGGCGATCCGCGGTACACGCCGGGATTTCGCTCCCGACTGGAGATGGTTACATGTCGGCGAGATGGCGGTCTTTTTCCTCGTTCCCGCCCTGTTTCTCACGTTCTACTGCGGGAACTGGCCCAAGCGGTTCAGCCTTCCGACCAATGTACTCGTCCGGACCCTCATAACGGCTGCTGCCGCGATTTTGCTTTACATTTTCTACTACGCGACATCGCATTATTTCCTGGGCACGCAGAAAGGATTTTCGCACCCGCAGCAATTCCCCATGATTCCGACCATCTGGCTCATCAATATCTGGCTTGCGCACCACTGGTTCATGGATAACTGGCCGGGGTGGAAAATGGTGCCGAAAACCGCCGATGAGCTCGCCGCCGATCGAGCGAAAGAAGAGGCGGAACTGGCTGACGTCCGGTGGAATCCCACTCTGGGATGGGGACTTGGAGTCGGCGCAGTCTGCGGTGTGGTGATCTACTTCATCATTCTTGCAGTGCTGCCCTGGGCCTATGAGTCGATTACAATCATCCATTAAATGGTGATAAAGGAGGAGTCATGTCTGAAAACAAGAACACGATTAACCGCAGGGATTTTTTCAAGGGAGCGGCCATGGGCGCACTCGGGGGATCCGTCCTTGCGATGGGGGTATATTCCTATTCACCCTGGCGCAAGGCCCAGTTCTCTCCCGTCAAGCGCAAGATGGTCGACATCGGTGCTTGCAAGTATGTAAAAATAACAAATATTACAGAAACGAGCTGGTTCAATAATGCCGATCTGATGAACGACATCAAGGGTGCCGGGGGTTTGCTCGTAGACCAGTATTTATATAACTGGCCGCCTTTCGGCGACGGGACGGGTCTCGGCAAAGGCAGTTACGAAAAGGGCATCGCCAAGATCAAGCACCTGTTGCCGAACGATGTCGATGAAGCCTGGGAGATTACCGAGAAGCTTTCAGTGCACCCCGAGAATGCCGGCGGTTACGCCTGCCTGATCGAGATGGAAGAAATGAACGGGAAAAAACACAAATACCTGCTTGACAGCGGATGGAGCTACCAGTGGACACATGAATGCTTCAAGCGCGAGGGCATCGACGAAATGCTGAAGAACCGGGAAATAGAAGCCCTGTTCATATCTCACGAACATTTCGACCATTACTGGGGCATTCCCGTCACCTTCAAGTACGATCCGAACATACCCATTTACATACCCGACACGTTTTATCCCGAGGGACTGCAGTACCTCAAGGACTCGGGGCACACGGGCGAAGTGATCAAAGTAAAACCGGGACTCAAGCAGATTGTCCCGGGGTTCGCCACGTATGTGTTTCCGATCCCGATTATTTGCCGCGTCTACGGCGAGCAGTCCATGTATTTCAATATAAAAGATCACGGGCTCGTCAGCGTAACAGGCTGCTGCCACCAGAGCATCATCCAGTTTGCGGAAACGGCGTACCAGGAAATCAAGTATGAAAATGACGAGCTGTACGGCGTATATGGGGGCCTGCACGTATCTCCCTTCGAGGACTGGGACCCCAAGTACGATGACCTGGTGCTTTCTCTCGGCAAGTATGATTTCAAAAAAATCGGCTGCAATCATTGCACGGGCATAGTATGCGCGAAAAAGTTCGCGGAGGCGGGATATCCTATCGTAAAAGGCACGGCCCGTTACCGCTCCAAGGAAGATGTCTACCTGGGAAACGGTGACAGGATAGGTTTCGGAATCGAGGTATAGCCAAACCGTGCTCCGTGCCGGTGGCAGAAGTCAAAATTTTTAATTCTTCTGCTGTATATTCACCATCTTCAAGTTCAATGTCGAGTCTTTTTGCTGCAACAGTTAAGTGAGCTATTTGATAATCTTCTTGTCGCTCTCGCGCTTGCTCTCGTAG
>JAGYMJ010000304.1 GCA_018400625.1 Planctomycetota bacterium | reverse complement strand
CGACGACACCGGCCTTTTCAGGGCCGTGCTCTACCCCTGAGCTACCTGCCCACGAGAATTGATTAATATTTTAACAATCTTGAGTATTTTAGTCAAATTAATGCCTCTTTTCCAGCGGGAAAGTCACTTTTTTTTGACCTTATAGAAGGGAACAGATATAATGTTTTTGGTTTATTACTCCACTTTTTTATTCTAAATCTTTGAGGGCGCAAAAATGGAAAAATACAAGTGTCTCGTCTGTGGTTATATTTACGACCCCGAGCAAGGGGACCCGGTAGGTGATATCGAACCAGGAACATCTTTCGAGGATTTGCCGGAGGATTGGATATGTCCTATCTGTGGCGTTGGTAAAGACCAGTTTGAACCTGTGGCTGAGTGAAAATTATAGAGTATCGGGCAAGTATTCAGTGAAGCACGTAGTTTTCTACCCCACCGGTACAGTACAGGGCACGGGGGGGGCGGACACGTGGTTCACTGAGGAATTATAAATCGGTTGTACATCTAAAAAAAGTTTTAACTTGTCGTTTACCTTTAAACTAACAGGGAAAACGGCAAATTAAACCATTCATTAAATTTTAGTCGTTGTAAATCAACAAAAAAACCGGCAGGAGGTCATTTACCTGCTGCCGGTTTTTCTTTCTATTCAGCTTTTTTGTGATAAAAAAGCTTTTTAAATTTTTTCCGCTTCACGAATAGCGCGGGTGATGATCGGACGCGTTTTGGCCGAAGCCAATTCTTCACGCACTTCATCTTCCAGCTCAATGCTGATTTGAGCCGCCGCCAATCTTGCAACCGGAACACGGAAAGGCGAACAGGAAACGTAATCCATCCCGACTCTGTAACAGAACTTGACGGATTCCGGATCCCCCCCGTGTTCGCCGCAGATACCGACTTTCAATTCCGGTTTAGTTTGACGTCCACGGTCAACCCCCATATAGACCAGTTGTCCGACTCCTGATTGGTCCAGAGATTGGAAGGGGTCTTTTTCAAGTATTTCTCTCTCGACATATTCCGGCACGAAAGTCCCCACATCATCACGGCTGTAGCCCAGAGTCATCTGGGTCAGGTCGTTGGTGCCGAAGCTAAAGAAATCCGCATGTTGGGCTACTTCGTTAGCTGTTAAGGCGGCACGCGGGATTTCGATCATTGTGCCGATCCGGTAAGTTACATCGGAGTTATTTTCAGAAAGCACCTGCTCACACACTTCCTGCGCGGCGTTACGGGTAACTTCCAGTTCTCTTGCCGTGCCGGCAAGCGGGATCATAATTTCCGGCTGCACCTTGATACCTTTTTCGGCGCAGGCAACAGCGGATTCCATGATGGCCCGAACCTGCATATTATAGATATCCGGATAGGTTATGCCCAGGCGGCATCCCCGATGTCCGAGCATGGGGTTCAACTCGCCCAACTCTTCGACCCGTTTTTTCACTTCAGAAACATCTTTCCCCATTTGTTTTGCCAGATCGGCCTGGATTTTTTCATCGTGCGGCAGGAATTCATGCAGAGGGGGGTCGAGGAGGCGGATTGTCACCGGACGTCCTTCCATCGCTTCTAAGATGCCCTGGAAATCTTTACGCTGTTCCGGAAGCAACTTATCCAGAGCGGCATCGTAAAGTTTGCGCGGAGCGGAAAGCTCATCCTGGAGTTCGTTGATCCTTTCTTCGATCTCCTTTTTCTCGCCTTTGCCCGCCTGTTCCCTATTAGCATTTTCAACTTCGATCTGTTTTTCAATACGCCTGACATCCGGAGCGCTGAGCATCATCTGGCGAACGTAACTGATACGCTCCGGTTCGAAGAACATATGCTCGGTGCGGCATAGGCCGATTCCTTCGGCCCCGAATTCCAGGCCTTGTGCAGCGTCCCGTGGGGTGTCTGCATTCATCCATACCCCCATCGTTCTGTAGCTGTCGGCCCATCCGATTAATGTTCCAAAAGCGCCGGTGAGTTTGGGTTCTTCCTGTTCAATGGCTCCGTCAAGAACCTGTCCGCTGGTACCGTCCAAAGACAGCATGTCTCCCTCTGAAAATTGTTTCCCGGCGATTGTAACTTTTTTGGTCTTGGGATCAGGTGAAACCGCGTTGCATCCTGCTACACAGCATTTACCCATGCCGCGAGCCACAACTGCTGCATGGCTTGTCATGCCGCCTCTTGCCGTTAAAATGCCGACGCTTGCATCCATCCCGCCGATATCTTCCGGGCTGGTTTCTTCCCGAACTAAAATGATGCCGGTTCCATCCTGTTTTTCAGCTTCTGCAGCAGCCATCTCTTCGGCCATATCAGCGGTCAAGGCAATCTTACCAACGGCGGCTCCTGGTGAGGCAGGCAGCCCTCTGCCGAGTTCTTTGCCGTTCTCTTCGGCGGCTTTTTTTGCCTCAGGATTGAACTGCTTATGCAAAAGCTGTTCAATCTGCTTCGGTTCAACCCTCAGTACGGCGGTTCTTTCATCAATCAAATTCTCTTCGGTCATATCGACCGCAATCTTTACAGCGGCTGCAGCGGTTCTTTTGCCGGTACGTGTCTGGAGCATGTAAAGTTCACCTTGCTGGGCTGTAAACTCAAAATCCTGCATGTCTTTGTAATGAGTCTCCAGTTTACCCTTGATTTCAACCAACTGGTCATACATTTTTGAATACAGCTTTTTTGCATCCTCGGGATCGACGTCCGAATCACTGAAGCCGGAAAGGTCCTCATCGGGAAGCTGATTAACATCCTGGGGTGTCCGGATACCGGCCACGACATCCTCGCCCTGGGCGTTGATAAGATATTCTCCATAGAGTTTGTTTTCGCCGGTAGCCGGGTTTCGTGTGAAGCCCACGCCGGTGAAACTGGTATATCCCATGTTCCCAAAGACCATTGTCTGCACATTGACGGCCGTGCCCAACAGTCCTTTAATCTCGTTAATCTCCCGGTAGCGGACAGCCTGTGGATTGTTCCATGAGCCGAAGACCGCATTTATCGCCCGTTCGAGCTGGGCCTGGGGTTCCTGAGGGAAATCCTCTCCGGTATCTTCGGCATAGACTTTTTTGAACGCTTCGACAATCCCTTTCAACTCTTCAGCATTGAGCTGACTATCGAATTCGACCCCTGCATCTTCCCTTGCTTTGTGCAGATAATCATCGAAATCACTATGCGGTATTCTCATGGCGACGTTACCGAACATCTGGATAAAACGGCGATAACAATCCCAGGCGAAACGCTCGTCGCCGCTTTGTTTCGCCAGTCCTTGAACGGAATTGTCGTTCAGCCCCAGGTTGAGAATCGTATCCATCATACCGGGCATGCTTTGTGCGGCGCCGCTTCTGACACTGACCAGCAGGGGGTTGTCAGTATCGCCCAGTTTCAGTCCTGTCACCTTTTCCAGCCTTTTTAAGTGCTCATTGACTTCTTCTTTTAATCCTTCGGGCCAGCCCTTAACTTCCTGGTATTCCTCACACGTTTCGGTAGTGAGAGTAAAACCGGGCGGGACCGGCAGCCCCACATTAGACATCTCGGCCAGATTGGCGCCTTTGCCGCCAAGCAGCCACTTCAAATCAGTCCGTCCTTCTCCATTGCCTTGTTCAAAAAAATATACTCTTTTTTTACTGCGTGTCATAACAAAAAAACTCCATTTCAAAGTATGATAATTGGGGGGATTTTCCCTTTTGCTAAAGAAATGCGATCACTTTTCGCGCCATTACATAGGTATATATTCAGTGAAGAGCGCAGTTTTATCACCATCGTGCCCTGTGCCGATGGGATGATGATGAGGCACTACGAGCGGATTTCACCATACACTCCGCCGTTAATCCGGCCGGCACAGGGCACGGCGGGGGAACAACGTTGTTCACTGAATACTTACTTACATAGTATCGGAAAAGAGAATGTTTTTCAAATGTAAGTGAGATGGCAGCGATATCAATAATTTCTGGTCAAGAAACGATAATCAATCTTGAATGAAAAACATGTGCAAGTTATAATGAACGGCCGGAAGTTGTAAAATTTTACTAACCCGGCAAGCCCGCACTCATCAATCAATGAAGAAACACTCAGCTTTTTTCCAGAAAAATGCAAAAAATACTTTCAACAGTCAATTGCTCATTTGCTTACAATAACGGCCAATTTCAATTAGATGGTGTGTCGCTCGACATTTATCCCGGGCGCCTCTTTGGTATAGTGGGGCCGAACGGGTCGGGTAAGAGCACTCTGCTGCGAATTATGACCGGAATATTGAATCCTGATGAAGGCGGCGTCAGTTTATATGGTGAAGAGGTTAAATCCTACCACAGGCGGCAATTTGCGCAAGAAGTGGCGTTCTTGCCCCAAAATCCCTCTCCATCGTTCGATTTGACAGTCAGAGAGGTTGTAGGGTTGGGACGCTATCCTTACAAAAAGGGCTTGGGTTTGCTGGATAAAACCGATGAGTTGGTGATTGATCGAACACTCGAAGATACGGAATGTACCCCGCTTGCCGGGCGTTACTTTTCCACCCTCTCCGGAGGCGAGCGCCAGCGTGTGCTTGTAGCAAGTGTGCTTGCCCAGGAACCGTCTCTTCTGCTTTTGGATGAACCGGGCGCGTCGCTCGACATCCATCATAAATCCCATGTTTTTGACCTTTTGTGGGCGCTGTCGCGCCGGGGTATTGGAGTGGTCGTCGTGACTCACGACCTCAATCTGGCCGCCGAATTTTGTGATGAACTGATACTCCTGTCGGACGGAAAGGTTGTGGAAACCGGTAAGCCCGAAGAAGTGATGACAGGCAGCTTGCTTTCACAAATTTATGATGCAGAACTGCAGGTGATAAAGCATCCCCTCACGCAGTCTCCCATGGTCAATGTAATGGGGAAAAAAATTAATGAAGGAAATGGATAAAGGAAAAGTCTTTTTGCATATGACGGCGCTATCGCTTAGCTGTATTGTCTTGGCTTTGCTGTGTCTTTTTTTCGGCGCCGTTAAAATAAGTGTGTTCGATTTTCTGAGAATGCTGACCGCAGGCGAAGTTGGCGATGATCTGGTTTTACGTATCGTTGTCCATCACAGGATACCACGAATAACCCTTGCTTTTCTTGCGGGCGGAGGCTTAGCTGTAGCCGGCGCCGTTTTCCAGGCCCTGCTGCGTAATCCGCTGGCAACTCCTCATACCCTGGGAGTTTCGGCCGGCGGTGCGCTGGGCGCCTCTACCGGCATCCTGCTTGGAATATCCGGATGGGCCATACCGCTGGTTACTCCCGTGCAGTTTTTTTCCTTGTTCGGTTCTATGTGTGTTGTGATTATTATCTATCTGCTCGCCGGCGAGCGGGGAAGGTTTTCTACGATGAAATTGCTTTTGGCCGGCATAACAATCGCATTGATCAGTTCGGCAATGATTATGTTTATACGTTATCTGGTCGACCCCCATAAACTTGTCATACTTGACAGATGGCTGATGGGCGGGCTGGATGTTTTGGGCTATGATGCTTTGTTGTCGATACTGCCGATCTATATACCGGCCATAATACTTCTGCTATCCGAATCAAATCGTCTGAATCAACTGGTGTTTGGGGAGGAACTGGCCGCCGGGCGCGGTATAAATGTCCAGGCAGTCCAAATTCGGGTCTTTATTGTCGCTTCAGCTCTGACTTCCGCTATCGTTTCCGTGGCGGGCCCAATTGGTTTTGTTGGACTGATAATCCCTCATGCGTTGAGACTAGCCCTGGGGCCCGATCATCGCATTTTAATGTTCAGCTCGTTCATGGCCGGCGGAGCTTTTTTGACCGTCGCCGATACCGTGGCGCGCACGCTCTTCTCACCTTCCGAGTTGCCGGTGGGAGTGTTGACGGCTATGCTGGGAGGACCTTTTTTCCTGTACTTGCTCGTGAATAAAAAATTCAGTTAGACCTTCGGATTATTCCATGCAATTTCAAGTTCCCCTTAACCACCTGCTTTGTTTCGCATTATTGGCAGTATTTTTTTTCTTTTTTATTTTATTTTTTAAAAACATCCAACATCTTTACGCTTATCCTTTATCTGATTGTAATTCAATGGTTAATGCAATACATTCTGCGTCCATTAAAATATTTTTTGTTTCTTTTTTCATTTTTGTTGTTTTTAACCGAAACAATTCCTTATCCTATACAGTATGAAAATGAGTCGATTAATGACCTCTATTATATTTAATGGGAGAGAGCAAAATGAAGAAAAAAGAAGTCCAATTGTTGGCAATACTTGCCGTAATAACCGGCAGTATTATTGCCTTATCTATGTGGAGCGGCAGAAAACCTGTTGCTGGAACCGATGAAAAGGATGTCAGAGCTGAAGATTCGCAATCGGATATCCAAACTATTTCTTCCGTGGAACTGGATGAAATACTGGGGAGGCTTGATCGAGGCGGGGATAAGGTCGAAGCACAAGAGGATACTCTAAGCGAGCCGAAGCAAATGGCTAAGGAAGATCAAGGCCTTCTTTCGGACTCGATGGGGACAAGGCGTTTTTCCCCCAAAGATGACCCCCTGAGCAGCCCACCGGGGGAGAGCCTTGGTGATAAATTGGAAGAAACGCAACCTGAAGAAATACCCCTGCAAGAACCTGAAGGTGAAATGAAAGAAATTGCCGAAGATGCTTCAGAAACGGTGGAATACGCCGTTAAAAAGGGCGATACACTCACAGGGATAAGCTTGAAATATTATAACACCACCGCTAAATGGCAGAAAATTCTTGCGGCCAACAAGGATATTTTAGACCGGGCGGAAGGATTGAGGCCCAATATGAGGCTTGTCATTCCCGATGCAGAACATGTCTCTGTCTCCAATGATGCTGACGACGATGAGCACTCTGTAGCCACTCTCTCCACAAACCAGCAGAAAAACGGGAAAACTTACACCGTCAGGAAGGGAGATACACTCTGGTCGATCGCTCAAAAACATTATAACGACGGGAAACGGTACAAGGAGTTGATCGATGCCAATAATAACCTGCGTAATGCAAAAGACTTGAAGGTCGGTATGGACATTTCCATCCCGGAATAAAGCCTGTTTTCTCCCGGCCAAATATATTATGACAATCAAATTATTTAAGACACTCTTCTTTGTCGTGCTCTTATTGTCTTTTCACGGCTGCCGGTCCCTCAGGTGGGGACGAAGTATTGATGAAATACATCATCAACTTGAAACGGGTTCTGCCAGGGGAAAAATTAAAGTTCTTGAAGATATCAAAGATGATCCCGCCGCGGGGTTGAGAATTGCCTTGGAATCCGTTCTCGCCGCCGACCGAAATCACATGGTGCGTGCGTTAGCGGCAGAAGCTCTTGGTAATTTAGGCGATCCCGAATCTGTTGAGCGAATACGCTTTGCTTTGCGACGTGATATTCAGCCCATTGTGAGAAAATACTCGCTTATTGCCCTTGCCAAAATAAGAGATGAAGCTGTAAAAGAAGATGTTGTAAGGACCGTTCAGATCGATGATGCCCCATTGGTCAAAATAACTGCTTTAGACCTTGCCGTAGCAATTCTTGACTATAAACAGAAAATACAAATTCTGCAGTCGGCGATTGATGATGAAGCAGAAATTGTTCGTCTTGTTGCATATAATCATCTGATAGAGTTGACCGGACTTGATATTCCCCCCGATGCCCCCTCATTGTGGCAAAAAGAATTGGATCAGCAGGATAAATAATAGATATCATTTTTCCCCGCTCATATGCCCCCTAACAGATCAGAAGAATCGACAGTAACTGCAATCTCTCTGTTTTCCGGCGGCCTGGACAGCAGGCTTGCAGCGAAACTGATGCTTCAGCAAGGGCTAAACCTTATAGCTCTCCACTTCTGTTCCGTTTTCGTCTCTGAAAAAAATGCCCCAGGTGTATCAGATATCCAAAGCACGGCAGAGGAATATGGTATGCCACTCATCAATCTTGATATCAGCGACGATATGATAGAATTGATTAAAGAACCTGAGCATGGCTTCGGCAGCGGACTGAATCCATGTATCGATTGCCGCATACTACAGCTTCAAAAAGCTAAGGGGCTTATGAATGAAACCGAAGCGCAATTCCTGGTCACAGGCGAAGTGGTCGGTCAGCGTCCCATGACACAGCAAAAAGCGATGATGCGCCATATTCAACAAAGAGCAAATGTGGCTGGACTCGTCTTGAGACCGCTCTCCGCTTTGCTTTTAGACCCGACAATACCGGAACAGAAAGGATTGGTGGACAGAAATCGACTGTGCGGTTTCTCCGGACGACAGCGTACCCCGCAGATTGAACTTGCCGAAAAATTAGAAGTCCATGACTATCCCGCGCCCGCGGGTGGCTGCCGCCTGACAGAACCCGGATATGCACGGCGACTTGAAGATATTATGAAATGTAGCCGGATGAACAGAAAAAATATCGAGCTGTTGCTGCTCGGGCGCCATTTCCGTATAGACAGCGATACGAAACTTATCGTCGGACGTGATGAGAAAGAAAATGGTGAATTAAAAAATAGGGGCTCTGAAGCGGATTTAATGCTGGAATGTGCTCATTATCCCGGCCCTACTTCACTTCTTATGGGCTGTTATTGTGAGAAAAATGTGCAACTGGCTGCAAGTATAACGGCCCGATACGGTAAAGCAAAAAATTTGGACAGGGTTGAAATTAAATCGTGGGGAAGGAAAAAACTAACGCTGGAAGTACAACCTGCAAAAGATGAAAATTTTGCTGGAATGATGTTATGAATACCCTATATAAGCGTTTTCCACGTGGGGGGGAACACCTGTAGGTTGGAAACCGGACGGTCCGTCCCGATCCCAGCGCTCCACGCTGAAACTGAACTATGCGTGTTGGTAAATATTCAGTGAACCCCGTCTCACTTGATCCCCACCGTGTTTTCCACCGGGGGTAGTACCATAATTGATGGTTATGTTGATAATGATTA
>JAGYMJ010000303.1 GCA_018400625.1 Planctomycetota bacterium | reverse complement strand
CCCGAGGGCACGTTGCATCGTGAACAGTTCCAGGGATGGGGGGAAGTGGCTCCGAACTTGATATGGCGGCCGAACAAGACCCGCAGGATGGTATCCATGCCTCATATACCCGTTGAACAAACGATCGATGATTTTCGTTTTGTCGCGGAACTGGGCTGCATCGGCATTTATATCGACAGGGTTTATGAGAACTGGTCACCCCGGGGGCCCCTTTATTACGTGATGGCGCAGATGGCCTGGGACCCCTGGCAGGACGGCGAAGAGCTCCTTGCGGATTATTACAGACGCGGGTTTGGGGGGGCTGCAGACGATATCCGCGCCTATTGGGAGCTGATGGAGGAGAAATGCCGGGAAACATGGGAAAATCCGGGACTTCTTGAACATGAACTTTTTGACGACGATTTTTTCCGTAAAGCGGCGGCTCACCTTGATAACGCGTCGGCGTCCGTTGAGGATACATCGGGGAAATACGGAGAGAGGGTCGAATTTGTGCGCAAGGGTCTCGAATATACCCGCATGATAGCCGAGGTGCGGGAGTTGATGGAGCGTTTCAAAGAGAGCGACGGGGCGGATAAGGCGGCTGAAGACAGGGCCCGTAAGATATGGGTCGAGAAAATCAAGCCCCTGGCTACAGACAAAGACTATCCTCATGCGCTTCTGTGGCACCGTATGAAGCCGGGACAAGGTCATAGCAACGGCTTGCCCTATCCCGAAGACCTTCACCGCAAGTGGTAGGTGGAGGATAAAAATAAAACTGCCATTTTTTATCAGTGGAGAAACCTATGGAAAAGAGGCGAAATTTAAGGGCAGCCGTTGTCGGTTGCGGAGCGCTGGCACGCTCGGTACATCTGCCCAATTTGAAAGAAAATCCCCGGGTTGAATTAGCCGTCACGTGCGATATCGATTTTGAAAAAGCCCGGGAATGTTGTGAACTTTACGGCGCAGAACGTGCTGAATCTGACTGGCGGCGATTGATCGATGATCCGGATATCGACCTCATCATCCTTGTCACCCATACTGAACTCCGGGGCGAACTTATCGTCCCCGCGCTCAGAGCGGGAAAACCCGTTTACACGGAGAAACCGCTGACCACCGACAGGGAAGAACTGCTGGAGATTGTCAGGACTTCCACTCAAGAGGGAGTGCCGGTGTGCGTCGGGCATAACCGCCGTTCCAGCCCGGCCATGATTGAGTTTAAACGTCTTCTGGATCGCGCAAAGACGTACAAGAATCCCGTCCGACCCAGCGTGGATCGGCATTATTCAAGAGCCAAATTGCCGGAAGAAGAGCGGCTGCAACTCCTGATACGGATTGATGACGACGCCAGAAGCTGGAAGGAATGGGGGTTCTGGAGCCCGGAAGGTACAATGTTTAATGAAATGGTGCACTTCATCGATATTGCTCTGTGGCTGAACGACTCGTATCCCGTACGCCTATTTGCCGAAGGCTCGCCCCGCGGCAATTTTGTGCTTGTTATGCGGTTTGCAGACGGCTCCCTCACCACCTTTCATCACAGTATGGTGGGGCATTTTGACTACCCCAAAGAACTTTTTGAAGCGACTGTCAACAATATAAGCCTGGCCATGGATCATCACATAGAAATACGGCAGTTCGGGATGGAGGATGAAGAGATCGTGAAAGTCTTCCCCTTTAACAGAGACTGCGACTGGGCCGAAAAAGAAGGAATGAGCGGTTACATGCAAGCGATGGAAAATGAGCTGCAACGCATCAAAAAGGAGGGCGGGAATCTGCGTTTTCTGCGTGTGAATAAAGGTCATTATATGCACCTGGACCGGTTCATGGACCATATTGAGGGGAACGGTGAAAATCCGTGTGATGCACAAAGCGCTGCGCCGGTGAACCGCATAGCTGTGCGCGCCCTGCAATCGGCCCGGCTTGGGATGCCGGTGCAGATTGGCTGCGAGGACTGGCATATACCCCAAATCTCGGATGATTAAAACCGATCATTATCAAATTTAAACCAGATAAAAGTAGAAATTCGTATATATCCACTGATCAATAGGAGATGTTCTTTATGTCAAAAAAAAGCGATGTGCGTCCGGACGGGACCGAACTCTATTTTTTAAAGAAGATCAATCGCATTCCGTTAAAACTCGCAAAGGGAACAACGACCCATGGGACCGTAGCCCGTGTGAAAATGAGGGTAAGGCGACCCGACGGCTGTACGGCAGAGGGGTGGGGCGAGGTGACTCTGAGTG
>JAGYMJ010000302.1 GCA_018400625.1 Planctomycetota bacterium | reverse complement strand
TGGGGATGCCACGTGGTTCACTGAGGACTTACCATTAAACTTAAGAAGGGGTTCTGTAAATTGTTAATGTGCAAGTTAAACGTCCGCTGCCAAACGCAGCCCTCCGATACGGATAGCCGGTAAACAACTGGAGCCGAGCCATCTTCTCTCCAGGCCGACAGCTTCTATTTGAGACAGTATGTCATAAACATTCCCGGCGACCATGCAATCCTTCACGCGCCCAGCAATCTTCCCGTCCTTTACTAAAAAGCCGAGTGCAACATTGACACTGAATTCACCGGCAAGGGTGTTACTTTGCCCGCTGCCTAAAGTCTGGTCAATGATAATTCCGCACTTAACGTCTTTGACCATTTCCGGGTAGGGGGTCGTGCCCGCGTTCAGCACGATATTTGAGGAAGAAGGCGATGGGCGGCTTGAACAGGACCGGCCTCCGTTAGCCGTAGCCGGCATTTTCAACAACCCGGCCGTCTGAAGATCAAGAAAATAATTTTTGACCATACCGTTTTCTATGAGCGGCATTCTGCCGGTTAAAAGGCCCTCGTCGTCGAAGGGAGCACTGCCTGGAGCCCAGTCAATGTGAGGGGCGTCATGAATTGAGAGACGCTCATCAATAACTTTCTCACCAATTTTGCCGGCAAGCAAAGAAGCGCCTTTCTGAACGAGTTTTCCATTCAAAGCAGATAATACCGGGCTCAGCAGGTTCCCGGCCGTTTTGGGCGTAAATATCATGGGAATTCTTTCGGATGGCGCTTCGGTCAAAGTCGAGCCATGAGCCATTTTTTCAAGAGCCTGTTCTGTCAGGTCAAGCAATCCGTCAAAGGGGCGGCTCCATGATTTATACTCATGGACGTCCAGGATTCCATTGTCATTCATATCTTCGATCTCAATACCGGCCGACATCATGCTGCCTTCAGACTCAATATCCAATCCTTCGGTGTTGAGAAGTCTTGAGGCGCCGTGGCTTGTCGATAATCCGGCGTTAAAGAGATAATCACTGTTTGCTTCACGGCTTTGGCTCAGTCCTTCTTTGCCCATATTAACCAGCTCTTCAAGCGGGATTTCAGCTACTCGTGGGTCGTTGGTTTTCACTTCCGAAGAAGGATTTGAGGGCTTCGGCATTTCAAAAACAGCTTTTTCGCCAAACCCGGCGCTTTCAATCGCCATATCAACAATTCGCTCAGGGCGGCGAAAATCCGTCGTGGAGGCGAACCCTATGCGACCATTAACGATGACGCGCAGACCTACACCGCAGCTCTGATTGGAAGTAATCTGTTTGAGTTTATTGTTTTCAAACTCGACCGAACGGTTCTCCCCGGTCTGATAGTAGAGATCGGCGGCATCACATCTTTCTTCGGCAAGTTCCATTATGTTTTCGATCGACCTGGTCACGGTAAGTTTTCTCCATGTTCGAAAAAAAAGTCATGATTAATGTTCTTATCAAGTATGTAATTATTCAGTGAAGCGCGTCGTTTTATCACCACCGGCACAGGGCACGGCGGGGAAACAACGTGGTTTACTGAATACTTAATCAACTATTATATGTAAAAATCCCACTGAATCAAAATAAGCATCAGAATAATTGGTGTTCATGCTCTTCGCGTTCCTTTGCTGCCAGGAAAGCGTTTGTAATTTACTGCGCGATTCAGTATAGTTATTAAGCGCATTCGGCTTTTGTTTTGGCTAAAATCCTGACTTGATTGATCATTCAACAGATCACCGGATACTATCTATTTTGCAACTTCTTGCACAACTATCGACGAGTAAGTCTTCAGTGAACCCCCTTGATTTGGGGTTCCTACCGCCGGTAACGTGTTTCATTGAATATCGACATCGACGATCCGGCAGCCGGTGCCCGCCGGTCAAGCGGGAAATTTATTTTGCCCCCATTAAAGTTTTTGCCAAGCTCTTTTCCAAAAAGCGAAAACCTTTTCGAACAATAATTCTTGCCATTGAGGAGAAAAAAAATGCCGGAACTCTACATGGGATTTGATTCCAGCACACAAAGTTTATCTGTAACCGTTATTGCCCCTGCATCGAAAGAGGTCGTCTATAGCGATTCAGTAAATTTTGATGAAGCCTTTCCGCGCTACGGCACGGTGAATGGTGTTTTGAAATCTTCGGACCCCACCGTTGTGCATTCCCCGCCTTTAATGTGGGTGGAAGCCCTTGACCTGCTTTTTGAAAGGATGCAGGCGAAAGTGGACATGAAATCAGTAATGTGCATTTCTGGATCAGGCCAGCAGCATGGTTCCGTTTACCTGAATTCTTCTGTCGCGGGTTCGCTCCCGGACATGTCACCTTCCCGTTCGCTCGCCGCCCATTTAAGCGGTATATTTTCACGGGAGACCTGCCCTGTGTGGATGGATTCCTCCACGGAAACGGAATGTCATGAGATCATGCAATCGCTTGGGGGGAAGCAAAAAACAGCGGAAAAAACAGGTTCGACGGCTTTTGAACGTTTTACGGGGCCGCAGATACGTAAATTCTCTAAGCAAGTGCCGGAAAAATATGAAACCACACGATATATTACCCTTATCAGCGCTTTTATGGCGTCGGTTATAGCCGGCAAATTATCCCCTATCGACCACGGTGACGGTGCGGGGATGAATCTTATGGATATCCAAACCAAACAATGGCATGAACATGCTGTGAGAGCGACCGCTCATGAACTGGATAGGCGTCTTCCGGCCCTGGCCCCCTCCGATACCACAATAGGTAAAGTGAGCCCTTATTTTGTTGAAAAATATGGGCTAAATCCCGATGCGGAAGCGATGGTATGGTCCGGGGACAATCCAAACAGTCTGATCGGGCTCGGCCTGGTTCAGACCGGAATGGCAGGGATCAGTCTTGGAACCAGTGATACCTACTTCGGGTTCATGAAGGAGTGCAGAACAGACCCCGAAGGGGAGGGGCATGTTTTCGGTGCGCCTACCGGCGACTACATGACTCTTATAGCTTTCAAGAACGGCTCGCTGGCCAGGGAAAAAGTGAAAAATGAATTTGATCTTGACTGGTCCGGCTTTTCCCGGGCCTTGCAGAACAGTGCACCGGGAAACAACGGTAAAATCATGCTGCCGTATTTTGAACCCGAGATCGTGCCTAAAGTGCTTGAACCCGGCGTGAGACGTTTCGATTTGGGCAGGTCCGACCTCCCAGGCAATTGCAGGGCGGTCGTGGAAGCGCAGATGATGTCGATGCGTATCCATTCAGAGTGGATGAACTGTCGGCCCGCCAAAATATATGCCACCGGCGGCGCCTCTGAAAATCAGGAGATACTCACTATCATGGCCAATGTCCACAACTGCCCTGTTTACCGCTTTGAAGTCTCCAACAGCGCGGCTTTAGGCGCGGCATTGCGGGCTTATCACGGCCATCTCAAAATTTCAGGGTTATCTCCTGAATGGCCGGAAGTTCTGGCAGGTTTTGCGGAACCGGTGAAGAATTCGAGACTGGAGCCCGGTCCCGAATCCGTGAAAATATACGACGAATTGGTTGAAAAGTATCGTGAATGCGAAAATGAGGTTCTTAAGGAATGAGATTGTTAATGATCTTTTTGTCCGAACAACAAGAAAATTAAAAAAAATAGGAATAGTTATGTTTTTACTCGATGAAAGGAGGAAACGTAAATGAGGAAAATGATAGTTTTAACGGTCTTAATAACTGTTTTCGGTGCGGTATTGGCGGGACAGCAGATGGGGTGTTCCGCCGATCAGGATGTTGAGGAACCTGAACTTGGTGACGTCGGGCTCGTGAATGTTTTTGGGCCGGAACTGGTGGATGCCGGAGGGAATAGTACCTCCAGTGCTGTCCTTAAGGATAATGATTATGTGCTTCTGTATTTCTCGGCGGAATCGTGTCCGTCCTGCAGAGAGTTTACGCCCAAACTGGTCGATTTTTACGAAAAATATGCAGAAGAGGGGAATTTCGAAGTCGTTTTCATCAGCTTAGACGATTCCGAGTCCGATATGTATGACTATATGGAGGGCTATAATATGGAGTGGTTTGCGATGCCCTACGACCGGAGTGATGCAAGCGATCTTGCAGAGAAATACCTCGCCAGAAACACCCCTGCATTGGTGAATGTCTCTCCTGAGGGGTATGTCCTTAGGCACTCGGCTGGTGAAAGGGGGCCTTTTCAAATGCTAAACAGGCTTGCCGACTCGTTCAGAGACCGTCGGTAAGCTGCTTAATCTGCGTCGCTTAATTTGCCTGCATCTTTTCTATATGTCGGACGTGGTTCGCGGAATGTTTATAAGCCCATCCACCCGGTCTCTCACCATCCCGCCGGACAACACCCGTTCTATAAGTTTCCTCAGATAATCTTCCTGCTCGGGGAAAAAGAGGTTCATCGCGTTGAGTTCAAATTCCGAAGCCGCATCATTGTTTGACAGTACCTCATCCAATCCCGTCTGAGAAATGATAAAAGAATGCAGCCTGTTGATCTCCTGGAAAAGCGACTTTTCGATACTTTTAGCAAAGTAATACAGTAAGTCCTCAGTGAACATCGCAGCATCCCCACCGTGCCTTGTGCCGGTGGAATGAAGATCAAGTGCTGAGTCT
>JAGYMJ010000301.1 GCA_018400625.1 Planctomycetota bacterium | reverse complement strand
CACCGGCACAAGGCACGGTGGGGATGCCACGGGGTTCACTGAGGACTTACAAAGTAAGGAGTGCGCGCCGGCAAGGTCGGAAGAAGAGCGGGCGAAAAAAGTCATCAAATATCAAGTTGGTCCAGGCAGGACACGATGCGCACAGCCGCTTTACCGTCCCAGAGTTGGGGGACCGCCCCTTTTTTCCATTTTCCGGAAAACAGCTTCTCCAACGCCGGCGCTATAGCCTCCGGATCAGAGCCCAAGAGCTGGTTGGTTCCCATAGTCACTGTTTCCGGCCTCTCCGTGCTGTCGCGAAGCGTCATGCACGGCACCCCCATCACGGTTGTCTCCTCCGTAATTCCACCGGAGTCCGTCAAAACGCCCTTTGCATATTTCACCAGATAGTTGAATTCAAGATAACTCATCGGTTCGCAGATAAACAAGAAAGGCGGCGGGGAATAAGAATGATTGGATAATATTTTGGCAGTACGGGGATGGGCGGGGAAAATGATCGGAAGCCCCCGGGCATGGGCGACAATCGCCCGCAAGAATTCCAGCAGCTTATCCTCCTCATCCACGTTAGCGGGCCGGTGCAGTGTCAAAACCATATAATTGTCTTGGTCGAGCCCTGCTTTATCCCATATCTTTGGTTTCTGCAGATGAGGTATGTTTTTAAGGAGTGTATCTATCATGGTGTTACCGACGAAAAATATGTTTTCATCACTCACTCCGATCTGCCGCAGGTTTTCGTTGGCTGTCTCGGAAGTCGTAAAAAAGAAATTCGTTATGCTGTCGGTCACTCGACGATTTATTTCCTCAGGCATCGTCCAGTCGTCGGATCGGATACCGCCTTCGACGTGGGCCACAGGCACATGGAGTTTTTGGGCGCTAATAGCACAGGCCATGGTGGAGGTGACATCCCCCACCACCATGCATAGATTGCTCATTTTATCACGCAGCACCCGTTCATAGCCCAACATAATCCCGGCGGTCTGCTCGGCCTGGGTGCCGGACCCCACCTCTAAATTGATAGCCGGGTCGGGGATGCCGAGTTGCTCAAAAAAACCGCCGGACATGTTCCGGTCGTAATGCTGGCCGGTATGGATTAATCGGTACCGGAGTGGAACACCCTCGGAATAAGCCTTTTCCATGGCGGCGATAATCGGCGCTATTTTCATAAAATTCGGGCGGGCACCGGCGATAAGATCGATGAGTTTTATATTTTTATCTTTTATTGTTGTCTTCATATCAGGGCCAGAAGATTACCAGCGACCAGCCGGATGTCTTCTTCATCGAGGAACGGATTCATCGGCAGGCTCATGATTTCATTTCCGACCCTTTCTGCTATCGGAAAATCACCTTCCGCCCCGCCCAGATGCTGAAAACATTCCTGCAGGTGCAAAGGCATTGGATAATGCACAGCGGTAGGTATGCCGTTCTCCTGCAGCTTTTCTCTGACCCCGTCGCGGTTATCAAGCCGAATGGAGTATTGCGCCCAGACCGAAGTGCGGTCCTCTTTGACATGGGGTGTCATGACCTTTCCCTTCAAGGCGTCTGTATATGCTGCGGCGACGTCCTGTCTCTTTTGGATTTCGTGGGGATAATGCCTGAGCTTTGCCAGAAGGACAGCCGCCTGAACAGTATCCATTCTTGCCCCGATGCCCCGGTATTTATGGCGGTAACGCTGATTTTGTCCGTGTACCCTCATCGCCCTGATTTTTTCAGCCAGTTGATCATTGCACGTGAAGACGGCCCCGCCGTCACCGTAACATCCCAGCGGCTTGGCCGGAAAGAAACTGGTGCAGCCGATTTGCGAGAGGTTACAGCTCATCCCGTCCTTATACCCGGCCCCAAAACTCTGGGCGGCATCTTCGATGACCGGCAGATGGTGACTGTCGGCCAGTGCATTGATTTCATCCATATCTGCAGGCTGGCCGAAGAGACCGACCGGCATGATGGCTTTGGTTTTCGCAGTTACAGCCGGCTCTATAAGCTCCGGATCGATATTGTATGTTTTCTCGTCGATATCAACAAAAACAGGTTTTGCGCCCACATGGGCTATCATCTCGGCGGTGGCGATAAAGGTAAAAGGTGTGGTGATGACTTCATCGCCCGGCCCTATACCTAACCCCAGAAGGGCAAGCTGCAAGGCATCGGTCCCGGACGAACATGCAATGCAATGTTTTCCGCCGATGAAAGCGGTCAATTTTTCTTCCAGATGCCCGATTTGCGGTCCCATTATATACTTGGAACTATCGAGAACCTCCTGAATAGCCGAATCGATTTCTTCTTTATAGAGCCCATACTGATAATTCAGATTGGCAAAATCTACTTTCATCTTTTTCTCCATTAAAAAATTAACCGGTAATTCGCGAAAATCACTAAGAAAGAGAACAGCAAAAGAAAAAAACAATGAAAAGAGCCGTTAACTTAAAAGGATTGTCTCAAAACATGAGAATAAAATCAAATAAAAAGTCTTTACAAAAATTGAAAAAATTCGCTTTTTGAAACAAGCTTGTAAAAACTTCAACGCGGTCAGAGTTTTTTCGACTGCTGATTCGTTTTGTGGACTCTTCTCCAATTTCATATGGTGTTTGATTTTAATAATGGAATCGGATATGATGTTATAAAAATAAGTATGAGTA
>JAGYMJ010000300.1 GCA_018400625.1 Planctomycetota bacterium | reverse complement strand
CTACCGCCGGGCTTGTCCCGGTGGAGGAGTATTTATGCACGACAATAACTTTGACAAACCCCCGGCCTCGCCGCCGCGTTTCTGCCCAGGGGCGGGATAAGCCATTGAAAGATAAATTTTTTAAGGAGATGGTTATGTTTACAGACAGAGAAAGAGCACGTTTTTTGGAGACGGCCATGCAAGCGAGTCGGTGGTATTTCAACAATCAAAACACGGATGAACGCCCCTGGGGAGGAATAGGCGGGTCGGCTGATAAGGGGCGATTTGTGTATGAATACCGCCCGGTGGAAAAAAAAGGTAAAGCGGCCAGTATCTGGGCCCAGGCCCTCGGGGTGATGTCTCTGCATTCGGTGAGTATAAAGAAAAAAGGCTGGGATGCCGATGAATCAAGTCGCAGAGCAGCCAGCCTGCTGGCAGGCGATTACATGCTGCTGATCCAAAACACGGATAAAAGTGAACCGGCCAACTATGGTGGTTTTTATGAAGCAAGACCTAAACAAAAGGTCTGTAACCCGCGCGACGGAATCACCGGCGGTATGGGACTTTGCGCTTTGTATAAAATGACTAAGGATGAAAAATATCTCGAAGCCGCCCGGCTTTTTGCCGACTGGTACCATAGAAGTGCGAAAGACGAAGAGGGATGGCCCTATATGAAATATGATTTTGAGCTTCAAAAAGGATATTTCAATAAAAATGAAGTTGACGAGGACGCGGGCGGGTTTAACTCCTTCGTGAAAGGCGACTGGCAGATCGGCGGAGCTATCTTCTTCTACCAACTCGCTCAGCAGACAGGTGAAAGAAAATATATCGATGAATACATGATGCCGATGATGGAGCAGCTTGTTGAAATCTACAAAAAACATCCCGTCAGCCATGTTGTGCATGGTTTCCACGGGTTTTATCCCGTCTGTTTTGGCAATGATGACTTCGCCCTGGTGTCAATGCTCTGTGCTTATTGTGCCACAGGACGGAAGCAGTATTATAGCATAGCACGCGATAGAATTATGGGACAGATTGAACTCATGGATGAGTGCGGCAGCTTCCCATCCTATGGCGGGACGTTCAACATGGGGATCGCTATGAAGGGCCTGTTCGATCTTCAGAAGAAAATGGGGATACTGCCGAATGACCGCCTGTGTGAGGCACTCAGAAAAACTGCTCTCCATGGCATGAAACTGCAGGCTCTTGACTATAATGACGCCCGAATACATGGTGGTTTTTGGGGGCAGACCAATCACGGTGTCGGCCGGCATACAATCCACCATCGATCAACAGGTTATGCAACTATCTTTTACTCCATGCTGGCGGACGCAGAAAATAATATCCCTTATTACAATTGCCTGAATTGGGGTTATGAACCCGAGCCCGTGGACTGATCAAACGTTTTTTATGCGCCGGGTGCAGGTTTGGCGATTTGAAAAGAATCCCCGATAAATCAGATGTCGTTCAGTTTTAAAAGTGAACTGGAAAATCTGTTGACAGTTTCTCGTTTGCCGGGTAGAATCAGTGAGTAATTCTTCAGTGAACCACGTGTCATCCCCACCGTGCCTTGTGCCGGTGGAATGAAGATTCAGTTCTAAGTCTTTATGCGTTTTCAGAGACTGCGCTCTGAAAATGGGGCGCCTTCGGCGCAGTCGGTTTTTTGCCACCGCCGACCCTGTGTCGGTGGAGCAAGTGATTCACCACTACGTAAGCGCCGCCCAATCGAGCCCTCCACCGACCCCGTGTCGGTGGAGGCAACGTACTGATCGGGGAAGCGCACAGGGAT
>JAGYMJ010000299.1 GCA_018400625.1 Planctomycetota bacterium | reverse complement strand
GCGGGGTGAGAAATCGATACGTAGCTCTGAATCATTATTCCACCGGCACAGAGCACGGTCGGGGAACAGCATCGTTCACGGGGGACTTAAGAAAAGATCGCATTTTATTTCCGGCCAGTCCACCTCATGCGGGAACCGGTTCGTCCTGGCGGCCAATGCCGCCACTCTGCCTGCTGATTCGCCCATGGGGACGGCGTCGGCGGTAACACGGTAGCTTGAATGGGCCAGAAAATCGCCGCTGATGCAGCGTCCGGCCATCATCAAACCGTCCACATCTGCGGCAATCAACGCACGCAAGGGGATGTCATAGGGTTTGCTGAGGAGGCCCCCGTTGCCAACCCCCTTGTTCTCTTTCGGGTTTGTTGAGTGGATATCGGCGCCAAAATAACAGCGCGACACCGCATCCGGATGGCGTGCGCCGCTGGCAATATCCCGGGCCGTAACCGTGGAACGACCGTGTATTCGCCGCCCCTCACGCACGCCGATCTGAGCCGAGGTGGCCACGATACAAATATTCTTCCAGGCCCCGCCGAGACTGCGCAATGCCCGGATTTGGGCATGCATCTCGGAACGGCCATGCAATGTCGCCTCCGTCAGATCGTCCGCGTTCATAGCAGATCGAGCGTATTCATGATTTGACATCAGGATGAACAGGTCGTCGCGAACGTGGAAGAGCGTTGGAAGACTGTAGGATGGTGGCGTTCCTGCCTTTTCCAAAAGCTTGCGAAGACGATGTTTGTGGATTGCAGCAGACTCCCCCGACTCCAGCTTCCTCAAGTTTGTATAGGGGCGGATTTGGTCCAGGTGAACGCCGCCGATAACGGCAATTAAACTCATGGGCTGGGTCTCGCCGGTCTCCGGCCGTCCAACCTCAAAACGGCATCCGGCAAATGCGGCAACGTCCCCGTCTCCGGTGCAATCGATGATGACACCTGCCTCCCAGGCTTCGCGCCCGGACTTGGATTCAGTGATGACCGCGTCCAATCGGCGGGAATCTTCGCGAGTCACATCCACTATGCGTGTGTGTAAACGCACTTTGACGCCGGATTGAAGGCATATTTCTTCCAATACCAACTTCGTCGTTTCGATGTCAAATATTCGTTCGGATAAGCCAACAGCGTCGCGGGCTCTGAGTGTGTCCTGGATCTCGCGCAGTATTCCGCCTTTCGATTCCCGCATTCCGCAGACATTAGCCATCGCTCCGATCGTCCAGACACCCCCAAGTGCTCCATGCATCTCGATCAATTGAGTGCTCGCACCCGCTCGCGCCGCTGCAACGGCTGCAGCTACTCCGGCCGGTCCTCCACCACAGACCAGCACATCAGAATGACCAGCGACGGGAACTTTCTGTGCGTTTTTGCATTTTTTATTCATTGTTGTTTTTCTGCCAGGTATTTGCGGAGTCTTTTGGCCAGTGCTTCTCCATAATGATAAGATATGAAAGTTAAACTGAGCTCATCTTCACCCAGGTTGGGGTTGGCGCGTCTGATCGCACGGCGTGAAAGTTCTATCGTGCTTTCGGATAGCGAACGCACCCGAGAAATCCTTTGCGCTGTGCTCGCACCTCGAATTAAATCGATCAATACATTCTCGGATTCAGGTTGCGTATCTCGATAGTGTACTGTCATTTTTCCTCCTGCCGGCAATTACTCCCAATTCATAAAGAGATAAGTGAACGAGATCTATCAAGTAAGTATAGGGAAAAAAAACACGCAAGTCAAAAATCTATGTGAGACTCCGCCATAATTGACCCAAAATACCGAAAGCTGCTTCAGTTGACATGCTCAAACGGATCGGATAGTGTAATGTCGAGAGAAAGTATTTCAGCTTTTTAAAAGAATCATGCGCTTTTTAGATTCTCATTACTCAGGAGAAACATGTCATACGATGAAGGAATTTGCTGAGAACCTTATACTGTGGTACGAAGAGCAAAAACGGACCCTCCCATGGCGGGACGATCCCTGCCCCTACAGCGTGTGGGTATCGGAAGTCATGCTGCAGCAGACCACCGTGCCGACCGTTAAGGGGCGGTTTGAGCGGTGGATGGAGCGCTTCCCCGACCTGCAAAGCCTGGCGGAAGCCTCTGAGCGGGACGTTTTGACGGAGTGGGAGGGGCTGGGGTATTATCAGCGCGCCTCCCGCCTGCATGCGGCGGCCCGGGCCGTTGTCGAAGAGCATGACGGCCGCATTCCGTCGGATGAAAATTCATTGCGCAAGCTGCCGGGCATCGGCCCCTATATCGCTTCAGCGATCCGCAGCCTGGCGTTCGGGGTCGATGTTGTGGCGATCGACGCCAACATATGCAGGGTTTTTATGCGCCTGCTGGCCATTGACGGCCGGCCCGGTCAATCGACGGTGCGACGTCAGGTCGAGAACTCCACCCTTGATATCCTCCCAAGCGGCGATTCTTCACGGTTCAACCAGGCCCTCATGGATTTCGGCAGCCTCATCTGCCGTCCGCGCGCCCCCCAATGCGGCCGCTGCTTCGCCAATTCTAACTGTAAGGCCTGTGAACTTGGATTGCAGGACGAAATACCGCGTAAACGCCGGAAAAATATCGAGGAAATAGATACGGCCGTGGCTGTCTTCGTATGCCGATCAAACGTTTACATCCAGCAGCGTCCGCACGGCGGCCTCTTCGGCGGAATGTGGGAATTCCCCGGTGGTAAGATCGAAGACGGTGAGAACGCCGCTGATGCCGTTGTGCGTGAGGTGGAAGAAGAACTCGGTGTGGCATGTTGTGTGACGGAGAAAATCACGTCCTTTGTCCATTTCTATACCCGCTTCAAGGTTAATCTGCATGCCTTTATGTGCTTGACCGCTCAGGAACTGCCCTGTGACGAGAAACATCGCTGGGTCGAATGGGGGGATGCAGGCGAATACCCCATGCCGTCGGCCAGCCGGAAACTGATTCGAATTCTGAGCCGTCAATAGCGGTCGGTGCGGGGATAATGCTCAGTTGCGTAATAGAGGGTAAATATTCAGCGAACCACGTGGCATCCTATCGCACCTTGTGTGTCATCCCCACCGTGCCTTGTGCCGGTGGAATG
>JAGYMJ010000298.1 GCA_018400625.1 Planctomycetota bacterium | reverse complement strand
CTTTCTCAGCAAAGTGTTTTATTTTCTTAACCCTGGCATCTGACTTTTTCTTTATTCATGTCATCATCAAAGATTGGATGCCAGAGAAAAAGATTTTTTGAGCCGTTATTTGACAGGGGAAGGGGGGGACATTGGGTAAAATGTACAATTGATTAAGATGGCAGAATCGAGTATCATAATAATAGTGACCAACGGGGTTCACTGAATACTTACAGAAGAACAAATGCGCCGAAGGCCCCACATTTTCAGGGCGAAGTCCCTGAAAACGCGTAGATTCGTAGTGCGTAATCAACATCCCACAGCCTTAGTTAACGGCGGGTGAACACGGTGGTTCACTGGATATTTACGCACATTTTTGCTGGAGTGAGGTGAAATAACATGTTAAATTATTCTGATTTCTTCAAAGAGAGCGAGATGCGTGATGCCCTTTTCGCCGGGACGGAACATTTATGGGATGCCCTTAAACAGTTATCCAACTGTATCAGCAACCGCTTAAGGCCGAATGTTAGTACCCTGTCACGTAGCGGTTCGGTTGTCGTGGAGACGACAACTCTTGAAAACGGCGCAGTAATTCATGAGGGCGCTTTTCTGAACGGCGAAGATATAGAGATCGGGGCGGGCTCAGTTGTTGAACCCAGCGCCTATATTAACGGGCCGGCAATAATAGGTCCGGACACGGAAGTGCGCCACGGTGCATATATCCGGGGGAATGTCTTTACCGGGGCTGATTGTGTGATAGGACACTGCACTGAAGTTAAACATTCCGCCCTGCTGGGCGGAAGCGCAGCCGGACATTTTGCTTATATCGGCGATAGCATCTTGGGCGCTGTTAACCTGGGGGCAGGAACTAAGTTAGGGAATTTCAAGATAGTCGATTCCAATGTGGTGGCGCGTGTTGAAGGACAACGGTTTCAGACCGGTCTGAGGAAGTTCGGGGTAATCATGGGAGATGGCTGTCAAACGGGCTGCAATTCAACCACGGCGCCCGGGACGATAATGTCAAAAAATGTTCTGCTCTACCCCAATGTGAATGCTTCGGGATATTATAGCAGCGGTTCGATTGTCAAGTTGCGTCAAAAAGTGGAAATACTTGATCGGGAGAGAAGATGAAGGGGAAATTGTTCGGGACCGACGGCATTCGCGGAATGGCGAATAAGTATCCGATGACCGCTGAAATCGCTATGAAAGTGGGCCAGGCGTTGACAACGGTTATACGCCAAAATGAAAAACATCGACCGAGGATAGTCATAGGTAAAGATACCCGTCTTTCGGGTTATATGCTTGAAAGCGCCCTTGCATCCGGAATGTGCTCGATGGGCTCCGATGTTATTCTTGTCGGGCCAATCCCCACCCCCGGCATTTCATTTTTAGCCAACAATATGGATGCCGATGCAGGAGTTGTCATCTCCGCTTCTCATAACCCTTTTGAGGACAACGGCATCAAGATATTTTCCACTGAAGGTTACAAACTGAATGATGAAACCGAGCGTGAGATGGAGAAACTTGTTCTTGACGATAAACTTCAGCAGCATCTTTCGCCGGCCGAAAACATCGGGAAAGCGTATCGCGCTGACGACGCGATCGGGCGTTACATCGTTTTTTTACGCCATACTTTACCTAAAAATATATCTCTGGAAGGTATGAAAATAGGCGTGGATTGTGCCAACGGAGCCACATATAAGGTTGCTCCGATGCTTTTCAGGGAAATGAGAGCCGAAGTGCTGCCCATCAATGTGAGCCCCGACGGTAAAAATATCAACGAGCTTTCCGGCGCCACGCACCCCAACGGCCTTGCTGATATGGTCAGGAACAATGGTGCGGATATTGGTCTGGCTTTTGATGGAGACGGTGATCGATTAATAGCCGTCGATGAAGAAGGGGAGATCGTTACTGGTGATAAAATCATCGCTATCTGTGCCGCTCACTTGAAAAATGCCGGGAAGCTGCCGAACAACACGGTAGTCACTACGGTTATGAGCAACCTCGGACTGACGGAATGTCTGCGTGAACATGGGATCAGACGAGTAGAGGCGCCGGTAGGTGACCGCAATGTGCTCAAAAAGATGCTGGAATGCGAGGCCGCTCTGGGCGGCGAGGATTCCGGACATATTATTTTCCTCAAGCGTCATACGACCGGTGACGGGATACTCTCGGCCCTGTATCTGCTTTCAGTGATGGAAAATACCGGCAAAAAACTCTCTGAACTTGCCTCCATAATGAAGGTATATCCCCAGGTTCTGGAAAATGTGCCGGTTAAACATAAAAAAAAGGTGAACGAAGTGCCGGAACTTAGGGATGTCATCGAGGAAGTTGAAAACGATTTGAAAGATAAGGGTCGAGTTCTGGTGCGCTATTCCGGCACACAACCGCTTTTGCGTGTAATGGTCGAGGGGCCGACAAAAGAGGAAACCAGGAAACATGCTTTGCGTATAGCCGCAACAGCAGAACAAGCTTTGTCCTGAGTCTCCTTGCAACTCCTCAGTAAACACTTACGATATAACGATGCATCTCACTGGATATTTACTCTCGGTCAACCAGGTTGTCCCTATATAATAGAATAGATAAGAATGGATAAGGCGAAATGGTTACTTATACTCCACTGTCATCTGCCCTTTATCAGGCATCCGGAGCACGTTGATTTTCTTGAAGAGCATTGGCTATTTGAGGCAATGACAGGCTCTTACCTTCCGATTATAGAATCTTTTCAAAACCTGACAAACAAAGGGATTGATTTTCGGGTCACCGTCTCCCTCAGCCCGACGCTGTGTGAGATGCTTGCCGATTCCTACCTCCAAAAAAAGTGCGCAAATTATATTGAAAAAAGGATAAAGCTCTGCGAAGAGGAGATGAAAAGGCTTAAAGGAACTGATTTTGAGCCGGCCATCGAATTTTATCGGGACAGATTCGTTCATCAAATAAGTATGTATGGTTCCCGGGCCGGCGAATCGGTATTGAGTGGTTTTAAGGGATTAAAGGAAGCCGGCAGAATAGATATTATCACCTGTCCGGCGACCCACGCTCTGCTGCCGTTGTGCAACTCCCCTGAATCAGTCAGTGCGCAGGTGGAACAGGGGTGCAGAAACCATGAAAAGCATTTTGGTGAAAGGCCCCAAGGCATGTGGCTGCCGGAATGTGCTTACTCTCCGGAAGTAATCCAGCCCCTGACAGACTCGGGCATCCGCTACAGTTTTCTTGAAAGTCACGGAGTTCTTTTGGCGGAACCCACCCCCGCCCGCGGCGTTTTTGCCCCCATAAGGACGCCGGAAGGGATTATATTTTTTGCGCGTGACCTCGAATCATCCAAACAGGTTTGGAGTAAAGATGAAGGCTATCCCGGCGACCCCGCCTACCGGGACTTTTTTCGTGATGTTGGTTTCGATGCCCCCTATGAAAACATCAAAACTCATTTGCATTCCAGGGGGGAGCGTCATCCGCTGGGATTGAAATATCACCGCATTATGGGCGAAGGCGAGGATAAGATGCCCTACAACCCGCAACTCGCCAAGCAAAAAGCCATAGAACATGCAAGGCACTTTGCCGATTCAAGGAAAAAGCAGGCGGATATTATATCCCAATACCTGGATGGTGAAAAACCAATTATCGTATCGCCCTATGACGGGGAATTGTTTGGACACTGGTGGCTGGAAGGGCCGTGGTTTCTTGAAGAAGTCATTGCTGAAATAGAATCTGAAAACAGTAACATCCAAACATGCACAGCAATGGATCATATCGCCGATAATAAGGCAATCCAGCAAAGCGTTCCTTCGGTATCTACATGGGGTTATAAAGGGTACTATGAAATATGGGTCGAGGGCAAAAACGATTGGATCTACAGGCATCTCGCGATGGCGGAAGAGGAAATGAAAAGGCTCGCCCAAAAATGTCAAAGGGATAAAAATAGGGAACGCCCTGCAAGGCAATGCATAAGAGAGCTCATGCTCGCACAGTCAAGCGACTGGCCGTTTCTCATTGGAACCGACTCTTCAGCGGAATATGCCCAAAAACGCCTTCAGTCGCATATCGCTGACTTCTGGAGGCTTGCCGAAGAGATTAATAATAACTCTTTTGATTTTTCCTTATTGGAAGAACTCGAAAACACTCATAATCTTTTCAAAGACATTCGCTGTGATCTTTATTCATAGAACCAAATAACAAATAAATCACAAATCAAAAATTCCGAAGAAAAAAAGCCCGACGGGCTGTCACAACCGTAGTACCGGGCGACCAAGGGTGGCCGGCTGTGCCGTCAGAAGTTATATTCTCCTCCGGCCCCGTGCCGGTGGAAATGACGATTAGGCACTACGTGCGGCAGCCAACAACTTCCAACCCTCCACCGTGCCCCGGGCCGGTGGAAGGACGATTCGCCACTATGCGAGCTCCGGGTGGAATCGCGATTATCGCGAATGACAAACTTTG
>JAGYMJ010000297.1 GCA_018400625.1 Planctomycetota bacterium | reverse complement strand
TGTCGGTTCACACGAACTGGGCATGGAGGGCTGGAACGTGCCGTTTGTGCTCGATGTTGCCGATGTGATGAAGCCGGGAGAAGTCAACCATATTGCCGTAAGAGCCGCGAATACAACCGGAGCGGCCGGTATCTGGCGTCCGGTCCGGCTGCGTGTGCTCGATTCAACCGCAATAGAAGGTTCCCCATAGTAGTGAGTTGCGAAAAACCGAATAATTTTCAAGTTTGCTGAATCAAATCCGGGAGTTGCAAGGCGAACGAACAGGCGAAAAGCGCCATTGATGAGCTTCAGAGGAAAATCGATGAACAAGATTAAGTTGGCCGGTAAAACTCCATAGCAAAGTCAGTTTCGTATCGACAGCCGAACATGAACGAGCATTAGCTCATTATAACCGGAGTCAGTGATGAAAAAAACATTGTTTTCAGTTTTACAGCACTCATGTTATCAATTCTTTCTTCAATGTGCTCTCCTCTTCTCCGAGCAGAGGGCTTCAATCTGGAGAAAAAATATTGTTTTTTCAGCTTTATTGCAAGGAGGCTCAAGCGATGTTAAGTCAACTTTGTAAGATGACGTTGAGGGCGGCAGGTGTTGCAGGTGTATTTGTGTTGACTTACGTGAGTATTTTTAATCCAATGAGCTCGGATGCGGGTGAGGTGGGGGAGCTTGTACTGGTCGAGGACGGCGTCAGCAAGGCGCCGATAGTGATCTTCGCCGATGCCCCGCCCAAGACCCGACGCGCGGCGGACGAACTGGCCGAATACATCGAAAAGACCAGCGGCGCCCGGCCCGAGCTGATCGAGGGCGAGCCCGATCCGATCCCGCCGAGCGCCGTGTGGGTCGGCTACCAGCCCGCGATGGATAGTCTGTTCCCGGACCTGGACTTTGATTTTCAGCACCCGGAGGAGATCCTCATCGCCGCCAACGAGAATCATCTCGCCATTCTGGGGCGCGATGTGTGGAATCCGAACCATCTGGTGGTCGAGTTCAGCCGCAGAACGGTTCATGGTGTGCAGCAGGAATACGGCACCATAAACGCCGTTTACACATTTTTGCAGGATTGGCTGGACGTGCGGTGGCTGTGGCCCGGGGAACTCGGTATAGACGTTATAGAGCGGGACAGAATAGCCTTCGAGCCGTTTGAATTCCGTTACCATCCGACTATTCGTGCCAGAAGCGGCCTGCTCCGGTTTTCTGCAACCGCTGGCAGCGGATATGGGATTTCCTATGACTGGACGCGTCTTCAAAGATTGCAGTTGGGGTCGTTATCTATCCCGGGCGGACATGCTTTTGGCAGTTGGTGGAACAGATTCCATGAGGACCATCCGGAGTATTTCGCGCTTCAGCCCGACGGTTCGCGGGGCGGCGAAAATCCATTCCCCAGCGCAGGCAATGTTAAGCTGTGCAAGTCGAACCCGGCTGTCTGGGATGAATGGCTCAGGGACGTTGAAGCGCAGTTGGAGGAAGACCCGCTCCAGCAAACCTTTAACGCTGCCTTTAACGATGGCGGATCCTCCGGATTTTGTATCTGTGAAGATTGCCGTGCCTGGGACCATCCGGATGCGCCGCTGCGTCGTTTCAGGTGGCGGGGGCTGGTTCAGGAATACGTCGCGTTGTCGGATCGGCATGTAACTTTTGTCAATAAGGTCGCACGAAAACTGAAAGAAAAGTATCCGGATGAGGATTATTACGCCCTTATGCTCGGATATGGCAACACGCGTTCTGCGCCCCTTGAGGCCGTTCCAGATGATAATGTTATTATAAATATGGTGACCGGATTCTGGGGATTTGACGGGCCCGACAAGGCTTCCCTCATCGGCACAACCCATGGTGAACAGATGGCCGGCTGGGCCGAGGTGACGAAGAACCTGGCCTGGCGTCCGAATTCCGGGAGCCCGGGGGGATTCTTCCAGGGACTGCCAGACGTGCCTCTCACCAAAATGATTGAAAATTTCCAGTTCCTGGCCGAATGCAACATCATCGGCATATACGTGGATAGTGTATGGGAGCATTGGGCCACTCAGGGACCGCTCTATTATGTGCTTGCGCAACTGACCTGGGACCCGTCAAAGGACGGACATGCGGTGCTGGAAGACTATTACAGGCGCGGGTTCGGCCCCGCTGCGGATGAGATCAGGGAGTATTGGGAACTGATGGAAGAGACACGCAACGCTTTCGTCGATAAGTCCGGTTCCTGGCGCGTCAGGGCGCATTATGATGAACTCCCGGAGTTTTATGACGATGACCTGTTTGCCCGCGCGGAGGAGATTTTAGATCGTGCCGCCAATCAAACAACTGATGTTCCGGAGATTTACAGCCAGCGGGTAGCTTTCGTCCGGGCCGGACTCGACTATACAAGACTGGCGGTTGAAGGACGTGTCATGATCGATCGTTATGAAGAGAGCGGTGAGCAGGACATGCAAGCCAAAGAAAAGGCAAGGGCCAAATGGGAAGAAATCGATAAACTGCGCCAGGAACATCCTTTGGCGCTCAACTGGAGCTCTCTTGGCGGGAATCGCAGTCCAATGCAGGCGGATTTTCTGCCATCGATCAGCACCCGGTGGCGATAAGGGGAAACACTTTGGGGTCATGTTTTGTAAGTGAGGCGTAAGTCCTCAGTGAAACCCGTAGCATCCCCACCGGCACAGGGCACGGTGGTGATGAGGCAACGGGGTTCACTGAATATTGACCAATGTCCGTTGTTTTTTACAGAAATATTAATTTGGGTGGGGGTAATCATTTTTGGTGAATAAGCCAAAAAATCTATTAAATGTCATTTGCAAAAAAATATATCATCGGTTGGGGTTTGGGTCCCATGGCTGCTGTTTATGGACTGATTTCGCTTCTTGTGGGTAGAGCTTTTTTACCTGGTCTTCATGGTGATAACATAACACTGGGAGGCCGGGGGGGGGCGGTATTGTCTTTAGCTTACATTAGCGGCGGAGTTTTTCTTTTTCTGCGGTTGGTCATTGATAAGCGCCAAAAGTCTAATGCTTGGCAAAATATATTATTGTACATGGTGCAAAATATCCTTTTGATCGTGTTCATCGCTTCTTTGATTTATGTGCTTTTACGTGTTGACACCGTTCAATAATGATGAGGATGTCATTTTCCCCCCAATGTAAGTCCTCAGTGGTAAGTCCTCAGTGAACCCCGT
>JAGYMJ010000296.1 GCA_018400625.1 Planctomycetota bacterium | reverse complement strand
GGACGATATTTTTGCACTTCAAGTTACCACCGGATTTGTTCCGGTGGGACGATATTTTTGCACTTCAAGTTACCACCGGACTTGTTCCGGTGGGACGATATTTTTGCACTACAGGACCAGGCTAACCCCCTTAGTCCCTCCCCCGCCGCCCTCGCGCCGGAAGGTTCCTCTATACCTTGCTGAAAGCGCTTTCCCGGCGCGAGGGCGGGGGGGGAGGGACGGGGACATCCCTGCACGCAGATTGCAAATGTTTCCCCACTCAAAGCACCCAGTAACAAATAAATCACAAAGTTTCTTCAGATACCCATTCAGCATACCGGGGGTCGCCGTCAGTAATCGGCAGCGCGCTGACCTCCGGAAGATCATAAGAATGCAGTTGGGCGACTGTTTGAGTTATTTCCTTAACATGCTTCTCTTGCGTTTTCATCAACAGCATGTATTCTTTTTCGGTTTCGATCTTCCCCTTCCATCGAAAAATGGATTCTACCGGGCCGACAACATTGGCGCACGCTATGAGCCATTCGTCGAGAAGTTTCTCCGCTATTTTACTTGCTTCCGACTTGCACCCGCACATCACCTTTATCATCATTATTTTTGAACCCATGGGACACGACTCCTGAGTTTTTGACTTATATATGAAAATTAAGCGAATGGTTAATAATCTGTCACTTTCCGTTCATTCAATCCGGGATGTATAGACCGCAAAAACACCCTTCTCAATTGTTTGTTTTCTATATGATGTGCGCAATACGGTCTGATGAAATATTTGCAGAAATCCTCACGGGAAAATCTTTTTTTGCAGTCCCGATAAAGAGATCTCAATTCCCAACCCCAGCATATTTCACGTAATATACAAGGTAATTTGATGTGACGCACGTTTTCCAGACTTCTCATTATTATTCCCTCTCCATCAAGAAATCCGGCGCTGGAAAATCGCAATTCATTATGATGGAAACCCTTATTATGGAATTCTTTTAACATTTCAGCCATTTTTGTCAAAAAGGGGACCTTGTTCTCATTTTCGGCCGGCTCAAAGTCAGATTTTGCAACTTCCGTTCCATTGAACATCAGAATCTCTCTCGAACCATGAGAATGAGTACGCCGCATCCAGCATACAGGCATCATACAGGGAAGATTTCTCTCATACATTTTCAAAGCAATTTTCCAGTACTGTTGAAGGGTGGCCGAGCGTTTCTTTGTGGCATATCGACGTTTTCTTTTACCTTTATAGTCTTTGAAGCAAAGGTAAAAACATCTTTCCTTATCAAAGACCGCGTGTTTTAACTCTTTTATTGGATCAAAAGAACCCGTTTGATCGTTGGGAAGATCGGGAGAAGACGGCAATTTTTTATCTTTACCGTCTTCTCCGATCCCTACCGTTGAGATGAAACGATAGAAATCAGGGCAACTGTAAGCTGAATGGAGTTTACCGTATAAATCTCCCAATCTGAAATCACAGAAGAGGGGTTTTTGAAAATCTTCGGTCTGTGAGTTGTTTTCCTGGTTCACGCCCGTAGAAAAGAGCATCCGCCTCGCCGATTCAAAAACGCGATCAACACTGATGCCTTCCATGCACAGGGGGTGAGAACACTCTCTTTTTTCACAAGGCCGGCAGGGTATGTTGTCAGCAGTTACAACTTCAGATGCTCTATTAAAAGGCCCTGTTCCCGCGGGTTCCTTAGGACCAAAGAGTGCGATGAGGGGAGTATCAAGGGCGGAAGCTATGTGCATAGGGCCCGTATCGCTGCCCACGAAAAGATCGGCCTGTTTCATAATACCGCTTAACTGCTGGATGTGCGACAGACGCGGCGCCAAAACCGCTTCATGCTTGCTCGCAGCGACTACCCGATGGGCAAGAGCTTCCTCCCCCGGGCCGAAAGTGACCAGCACGGAAGCATTGAGCAAATTGATCAATCTTAATGCAAGCTTACCGTAGCGCTCCGGCAGCCAACGTTTAAACTGGGCAAAATCGCTGGTCCCCGGATGAATGACGACCAGCGGACGCTGCATGCCACTGCATATGTTTTGGGCCACCTTTTCATGTTCCGGTAAACAGGGTAAAACCGGCGGAGAGTATCTTGCGGGAATATCCGCGGGAGAAAGCAAGGCCAGGTTGCGTTCAATACGATGACAGTTGTTTTGGGGCGCCGTGACCAGGCGGTTTTGAACTAAATGGCACAATTCGCGTGAAACGGGCGGTGCAAACCCGATCCTTTCCTGAGCCCCGGCCGCCGCCACTATCCAGGAGCTCTTCATACTGCTTTGGAAGTCAATGCTGAGGTCGAACTTTACCTTACGCAAATCCAACATGAATGATGCTATCTCCGGCCAGACTTCGGCCCATTGCCAGGGGTCTTTCAGGGCTTCGCCCCAATCGATACGTGGTATAGGGATTATATTGTCAATATAAGGATGGCTTTCCAAAAGGCCGGCATTCCGTTCTTCCACAATCCAGAATATCTGTGCTGCGGGGCGGCTCTTCCGCAAAAGAGTCAGCGCGCTCATACAATGCACAATATCACCAAGCGCACTGAGCCGAATACATAGTATCTTACCGCCGGTCTTTTGCTCACAAAGAGTCATAGTCGTTCAATGTCTGTTATCACATTATTTGCCGGGTTTCCCACAGCATTTTTTATATTTCGCCCCGCTGCCGCAAGGACATGGATCATTACGTCCTACTTTTTCCCCGATCATGATCGGTTCTTTAACGGCGGTCTTTTCCCCGGCGGCTTCCGCGCTTTCTTTCTGTCTCTCGGCTTTTTTCGCCACATCAAACCGGTCATGACGCGCATCATCCGCCTCCCACACATTCTCCACCTTCCGCTCCTCTTTTTTCCCCTTTATTTTAGCCCGGAAGAACATCTCTGTAAACTGTTCAGCAATCGTCGTCATCATCTCATCGAACTGGGCGCCGCCCTCGATCTTATACACTATCTTCGGATCATGCTGGGCATAACCCCGCAACCCCACCCCACTCTTAAGGACATCCATGGCATGCAAATGATCCTTCCATTTCACATCAATCGTCCTCAGCATGAGCGCTCTTGCAAATTCCAGCATCGGCTCCTCACCGATTCGACGGCATTTTTGCTGGAAGATCTCTTCTATCCTCTTTGTAACATGCTCTTCAATCGCCTGGATAGAGGTGTTGCTTTCCGGTGGGATGGCGGGCGCCTCCTCAAAATTCCGCTCGAACCAATCGGCAAAGCCCTGAATATCCCACTCGTCCGGTGATTTTTTTTCATCCATATAAGTTGAAATGGCCTCTACGGCAGAGTCTTCAGCCAATGTAATCACTTCCTCATCAATTCCTTCACGTCGCAGCAGTTTCTGACGCCATGAATAGATCGTCTTTCGCTGCTCATCCATCACTTCATCGTATTCGAGCAGGTTTTTGCGGATTTCAAAATTATATTCTTCAACCTTCTTCTGAGCTTTTTCGATCCAGCGACTCACCATTTTACTTTCAAGCGCAACGCCCTCTTCCATCCCGACCTTCTGCAGCCAGTTGCGCATGGAATCGGGGGCAAAAATCCGCATTAAGTCATCTTCAAACGAGACAAAAAAACGGCTCGATCCCGGATCACCCTGACGCCCCGCACGCCCCCGTAGCTGGTTGTCTATACGGCGCGACTCGTGCCTTTCCGTGCCGATGATGTGCAAACCGCCCTTCTCAGCAACCCCGCCCCCAAGCCGAATATCCGTTCCGCGGCCGGCCATATTCGTGGCTATGGTCACCTGGCCTTCTTGTCCTGCATCAGCAACGATATCCGCTTCCCTGGCCGCCTGCTCGGGCTTTGCATTCAGCACTTCATGCCTTATGCCCCTCCTGTGCAGCAACTTGCCTAAATGCTCACTTTTTTCTACACTGGTCGTTCCGACAAGTATCGGCCGGCCATCGCTGTGAACCTCGTCGATTTCACCCGCAACCGCCTTCCATTTCTCCTCCTGAGTCCGATAGACCACATCCGGGTAAGATATCCGTTTGAGCGGTAAATTGGTGGGCACCACCAGCACACCGAGCTCATAAATCTTCAAAAATTCCCCCTCCTCCGTTTTGGCTGTCCCCGTCATCCCTGCAAGCTTGTCATATAACCGGAAAAAATTCTGAAGCGTGATCGTCGCTATCGTCTGTGTCTCGTCCTTTATTTTCAGCCCTTCTTTGACAGTTACCGCCTGGTGCAGTCCATCGCTCCACACGCGCCCTTCCATTAAACGCCCGGTAAACTCATCAACGATAACCACCTCCCCCTCCCGAACGATGTACTGTTCGTCGCGTTTATACAGTTCTTTTGCCTTGAGCGCGGTTTCTATGAAATGGGGCCACTCTTCCGTGCCCTCCGTGCGCAGACTGTCTACACCCAGTCGTTTTTCTGCATAAGCCTCTCCATCTTCATTCAGCAGACAGGTATGTTCCTTTTCTTTCACCTCATAGTGGACGTCCTTCTTCATCTCCTTCGCCAGTTGGCGTGCCGTATAATACTTGTCGGACTGCTGTGTGACGGGACCGCTGATGATAAGCGGGGTTCTGGCCTCGTCAATAAGGATGTTGTCCACCTCGTCCACTATGGCGAAATGAAGCCCGCGCTTGAGCTGAGACTGATGCTCCACTTCATATTTCATGTTATCACGCAGATAATCAAAACCGAATTCGCTGTTGGTCCCGTAAGTGATATCACATTCATAAGCCGCCGTTTTTTCCTCTATAGGCTGCCGTGACTGTATAAAACCTGCTGAAAGCCCCAGCATATTATAAAGGGGACGCATCCATTCACAGTCCCGTCGGGCCAGGTAATCATTGACCGTTACAAGATGCACACCATCCCCCGTCAAGGCATTAAGATACGCTGCAAGCGTGGCGACAAGAGTCTTGCCTTCGCCTGTCACCATCTCCGCTATCATCTTTCGATGCAGAGCAATACCGCCTATCAACTGGACGTCAAAAGGGCGCATCGTTGGATAAGGGCTGTCCGGATTAGGGGTCACTAATATCCTTCTTGCCGCTTCCCTCACATTCGCAAAGGCTTCCGGAAGGATCTCGTTCAATATCTGCTGCTTTTCAGCAAAACTCTTTGGCCCTTCAAGCCGTTTTTTCCATCCGGCCGTCAACTCTCTCAATTGAGCATCTGTTTTTCGCTGAAAATCCGGTTCGAGCGCATTTATACGATCAACTATGGGATACAGATCGCGTAATATCCTGTCGTTTGCCGTACCAAAAATTTTAGCTCCGAATTTTAAAACTCCATCCAATACTTTTTTCATCGCTACCCCAATAAATGCCGCTTAAATAAAAAATCTGTAAATATTCAGTGATGTACATAGTTTTATCCCGACCGTGTCCTGCGCCGGCGGACCGTGCGGATCAACGGCTGCGGTTGCAAGTTCACGCCCGCACAGAATACGGTGGGGAAACAACGTGTTTCACTGAGACTTACAAAAATCTTGATTTGTAAAATAATAATGAATCGTGAATAATAGATACAAAAACTTTTTTTGATTATATCATATCATCAACCAAAATTCACATTATACCGCTTAGCGGTGAGTTGATAATGATAAAAGTTCAGCACAGGTTGAGAGTTTTTCGGACGTTTAACAGTAAAGAAAGAGATTATAGCGTAATTATCCAGCTTAAACCTGTATCATTGATTTGCAGGAAATTCATATCGTCAATTAATGCAGTGCTTTATGAAAACAATCAACAACAATATCGCTTTTGTCATGTTGAAAGATATGTTCATATGGTTTATAACAATAAACCGTTTCAAAATTTCGTTCTGATTTGGACGACATCGTATCTTAATGGTGATTTTCTCGTTTTTTTTCAAAACATAAGTATAAGTATTAAAAAGACGGAAGGAGGATAAAGTGAACGACAGAAAGAGTATAAGTGTAGGTATAGCTGGACTGGGAAGGAGCGGTTGGAATATTCACGCAAGGTGCCTCAGTGCTCCGGAACAAACGGCACGATATGAAATAACAGCAGCAGCAGATGAGATAGAGGGTCGGTGTAAAGACGCACAAGATAAACTCGGCGTTAAAACCTATTCAGATTATCGCCCGATGTTAAAAAACGGGGGGTTTGATGTTTTTATCAATGCGCTCCCCACTCATTTACACGTTCCGGCCACTTTAGAAGCACTTGAATACGGGTATCACGTTGTTTGTGAAAAGCCTTTTGCCCCCACTGTCGAAGAATTTGATAAGGTGGAGCAGGTGGCTAAATTGAATGATCGTTGGCTGTTTCCCTTCCAAAACAACCGTCTGCAACCCTTTTTCGATAAAATGCGGGCTGTTATAGGTTCGGGGGTTTTAGGGGAAATTGTTCATATTCGCAGTACCTGGGGGGCATTTAAACGCCGGTGGGATTGGCAGACACGTCAAGAGTATTTTGGTGGTTCCCTTTTTAATACAGGTCCCCATGCTATTGATCAAGCTTTAGTTCTCTTCGGGGATTCTTGCGAACCGGAAGTGTTCTGCAGAATGGATTGTAACAATGAACTGGGGGGCGATGCCGATGATTTCTGCACTTTGACATTGTTTGATCCCCAGCGCCACGCGCCAACTATTGATATTTTACTTACGTCTTTTTTATATTATAAGCCACAATACAGATATTCGGTAAGTGGCACCACCGGCACTCTTGTCGCCGATGCGGATGAGATAAAATGGGCATTTTTTGACCCTGAACAGGCCCCGGAACAAACTTTCTGGCCTCATTGGTCTGAAAATCGCCAATATCCGAGTGAGAATCTGGACTTTACTGAAAAAATGTGGAGGTTGGATGATCAACAGTTCGATCAGGCTGTTGGTTACACCTTGCCTTCTCTGCCCAGCGGACCCGCGCGTTTTTATGCAAATATCCATGAGGTAATAAACAGGGGGAAGGCACCCCTGATAAAATTGTCTGAAGTGCGTCGTCAGGTGAATATCATCGAAAAATGTCACCGACAGAACAATTTGCCGTGTTTTGACTCGTAACTATTCTTTCTGCCCCGGAGAATTGTCGTGAAGCAAGCCGTATCCGTAAAAACAACAAAATTCGATATCTCAATCCGAAGGCAAATTTCCCTCTTTGTTTGACATATTATCTCATTTCTATTAAACTCTTTATGTGATGAAGAGGGAGGGGGGCGCTGTTTTTCACCTGTACTGCTCGGAAGTTAATCCCAATAAATTACCAGTTAGAGAACTATTTATGTGTGCGCACGACAATATCAGCGGTGAGGCAAAAAGATCAATGGATATTGACTCACTGAGAAAAAAAATAGATAGCCTTGACAGTAAAATTGTGCAGATAATTAATGAACGTGCGCGCATGGCAGGTAGGATAGGGCAGATGAAGGCAAAGAGCAATGATACTATCTATAAGCCGCATAGGGAACAAGAAGTTTACAATCACGCGATGAAAAATAATTCAGGCCCGTTACCCGATACGGCCCTAACGGCCGTTTTTAGAGAAATCATGTCAGGCTGCATCGCCCTTGAAAAGCCTGTTCAAGTCGCTTATCTGGGGCCCGAGGGAACTTTTACTCACTGGGCGGCAAAATCGCAATTCGGCGATTCCGTTGCCTATTGTGCCGTTGCATCGCTGGAGGACGTTTTTGAAGAAGTCCAGCGCCAACGTGCAGACTATGGAGTCGTGCCGGTCGAAAATTCCACGGAGGGTGGTATAAGGGAAACTCTTGCTTTGTTCCTTGACAGTGATTTGAAAGTTTGCGCGGAAATCATTTATGAAATTCATCATTCCCTGATGTCGGAATGCAGTATAAAAGAGATTGAAAGAATATACTCTAAAGGACCCGTTTTCGGCCAAACACGCAGATGGCTAAATAAAAACATGCCGGGAGTAAAGCTTGTAGAGGCTGAAAGCACCAGTGCCGCCGCAGAGAAGGCTGCGTCGGAACCACGTGCCGCAGCCATCGGTTTCGAGGCGCTGGCGCCGTCTTACGGTTTGAAGGTCGTGGCGAGGAATATCCAGGACAAAATGCATAATGTTACCCGCTTTTTTGTTCTCGGGCACCAATTTAGTGAACCTACCGGCAATGATAAAACAGCCATTCTTTGCAGCGTTGTTGACCGCGTTGGCGCGTTACATGACATGTTGAAATCTTTTAAAGAAGCTAATGTGAACATGACGAAAATTGAATCCTTTCCCTCACAATCCCAGGCTTGGGATTATTATTTCTTTATCGATTTTGTTGGGCATCCGCAGGATGATAAGATCAAAAAAGCTCTGAATGAAATGAAAAAAAATTGTGATGTTTTCCGTGTATTAGGCGCCTTCCCATGCTCGGTTACGGGATGAAAGGATATGATGAAATATATTTTTTTTGGTAAAATTTAATCAGACCCAATCAGCAACTCGTTTTTCAGGAGATAGTTAATAATGAGAAAACTTTTTGTCGCAGGCAATTGGAAGATGAACCTCAATGGCGAAGAAAGCTGTTTGCTTGCAAAAAACTTAAAGAAAACTTCCGGTAATGTGACCGCGCTAAATATTGCAGTCTTCCCCCCCTCTGTTTATATTAAAAGGGTATGCGATGTCTTGAAAGATTCTCACATCGCCGTAGGAGGTCAAAATATGCATACGGAATCCGAAGGTGCCTTTACAGGTGAAGTCAGCGGTCCGATGCTTAAGGATGTCGGCTGTGAATATGTTATCCTCGGCCACTCCGAGCGCCGACATGTATTCGGGGAAACCGATGATTTTATTGCCGCGAAAGTGAGCAAGGCTTTGTCAGACGGTCTGAAGACCATCCTCTGCGTGGGGGAAACCCTTCAACAGCGTGAAGCCGGCAGGATGCAGGAAGTGGTGAGCAACCAGGTTGAAAAAGCGTTGGAAAATGTTGATAAAAATAATATGAACGATGTTACCATCGCCTATGAACCCGTATGGGCTATAGGTACCGGGCATACTGCAACGCCGGATCAAGCCGATGAAGCGCACGCGAATATAAGGTCTTTGATTGAAAACCTTTTTGATGCTGATACCGCTGCCGAACTCGTTATACAATACGGCGGCAGCGTAAAACCCGATAATGCCGCCGAACTGCTGGGACAGGAAAATGTGGATGGTGCGCTGGTGGGCGGCGCCGGCCTGAAGGCGGAGACTTTTGTGCCGATAATTGATGCGGGCCTTAATTTGTAAGTTTTGATAACCGGCGGCTGCCGCCGTCTCAAAGCTTCAGAGAATTCAACGCTGTTTCGGCGTTGTGTATTCGCAATAATTCAGTATAAACAATTTAGCAGGTGGTTAATATGAGAATGGATCCAGAGGATGTAAGGAAGCTTGTGAAGCGTATATGCATTATAGCTGCATTCTTCGCGGCTGCGCTTTTGTTGTATTTTCTTGGCAGAGGCGGG
>JAGYMJ010000295.1 GCA_018400625.1 Planctomycetota bacterium | reverse complement strand
CCCCCCGAAAAACGCATATAAGGGCTCTTTTACGACGATTTTCTGCAATTTGTCATTGTTTAGCAACACTTTACTGTGGTGACACCACAAAAGATAAATCCTAAATTCAAAGCACCAAGTTCCAAAAAAATCACAATGATCTAAATCTAAAACGTCATGCATCACACAAAGTCACAAAGAACACAAAGAAAGACAAAAAACATTATTAGGGGAATGACCAGTTTTCAGCTTACAGGCTGTTTTCCCGTAACCATTAAGCTTGGAAGCACCGGGACCACTGAGCCCCGGCTCGGCTCCGTTATCATGCCGGCGCAGTTGTTCTTTTGCCCCCGCCGACCCCGTGTCGGTGGGGGCAATGATTCACCACTACGTACGTCAGCCCCCCCAGTCCTCCAATGACCCTGTGTCGATGGCGGCGGGGTGCCATCCCCTGAGCGGGGACTCATTCGAGGGGGTGCGGTCCCCCGTTTCCACGGGCTGACGCCGCGTGGCTAAAACGATGTGTCGTCCCAAAGGGACTTTTATCTACCACATTTCGACCCGTATGCCAAATGACACGATTTGGTTAACCGCATTCCCCCCGGCTCCAGCCGCATTCATTACAGACGGGGTCCGGGCATCCCGCCTCCATGTGGTAGTCCGTCCCGCCGCATTCGGAACAGCGAAACTGGATGCCTCTGCTGCGTCCTGTCAGAGGTAACATCTCACCATTTTCGGTACTTTCCTTTTCCGAAAATATCCACCGTGTGTATATAGTATCGGCTTCTTCCGCGGGCACCGGTTCGAGTTCGGGCTTGCGGACGATGTTTATCAGTTCATGCCGTTCGTTGTAGCCGATCACGCCGCGGCAAAGCAGCGCATGCTCGAGACACAGCCCTACGGCGTGTGAAGGTGAATCGATGCGATGAGGCCCCATTCCCTCGGAACGATCTCCCACAACGGCTTTCAAATCGCGGATGAACGTCGCCCAATCGGGATCGGGAGCCTGCAGAATCCCCTTGGAGCGGTCGATGCCTGACTGGGCAAATTCGGCCGAGCGTTCGGTCCCGAGCGGTTTTACGCTCTGCCAGATGGCGTGCACCAGTTCGACATATTCGTTTTCGTTTTTTTTGAAAAGTTTCGGTTCCAGGATGACGTGGAGTGTGTCTCCCTGGATGCGGCGCTTTATCTCGTAATGTTCCATTCCGAGCGATCCCGGCGTGCGGGAGATGGTTTTGTTCGGCAATTCAATCTGCCGGTACTGGATTTTCGGTGGTCTTTCTCCTGCGCTTTCCAGCACCTGAACCTGCTTGCTGCCGTCACGATAGATCGTTACCCCTTTGCATCCCAATTCCCATGCCATGAGGAATACGGAAGCTACGTCCTCGGCGGTAGCATGATTCCGGAGGTTCACGGTTTTACTTACGGCGTTGTCGGTCTGACTTTGAAATGCCGCCTGCATCTTGACATGCCACTGGGGGGTAATCTCATGTGCTGTGGAGAAAACCCTCTGCAGGTCTTCGGGAACCTCCTTGAGACCATGGATGCTGCCGCCATTGTGCCGGATTTTCTCATTGAGTGTATCGTATTTAATTCCGCGCAATTTTAGCGCTTCGCGCAGGGGCGCGGCAACCATGTCGACCTGTTCGCCACCTCGCAGATGTTTGCTGTAAGAGATGGCGAAATAGGGCTCGATACCGCTGTTACACCCGGCCACCATGCTTATTGTGCCGGTTGGCGCGATGGTCGTTACCTGCAGGTTCCGGGGAAGTCCGGTCACTTCATCTTCGCCATTAGAGCTATCAAGTGCGGGAGAAGGTCCTTTTTCACCGGCCAGCTCCAGTGATTTTTTTCTGGCCGTCTCAGTGATATGTTTCATAACCTTTTCGGCGAGTTGAAGGGCTTCCTCACTGTTATAGGGTATGCCGAGATACCCGAGCATATCGGCCCATCCCATTACTCCCAGCCCTATGCGGCGATGCTCTCTTACCGTCTGCTCGATCTCCGGTATGGGGCCCTCGTTCAGATCGTTGCAGTTATCCAGCATTTGCACTGCCAGTGCGGCCGTGCGCCGCAATTTTTCCCAATCAACTCTGTAACCTGTATCGGTTATAGCCACATGGCGGGCAAGATTGATTGATCCGAGATTACAGGCGTCATAGGGGTGAAGCGGCTGTTCCCCGCACGGATTGGTAGCTTCTATTTTCCCTTTTGAAGGAAGCGGGTTTTCCCGATCGATTGCATCCAGGAAAATCATACCCGGATCGCCGCTGTTTCGGGCCAGCCTGCAAACTCTATCGAAAATCATTCCGGCATGGAGCTGTATATGACCATCCTCGTCGATCCGGCCGACGGTCTGCTGTTCATAGGTATCGATAACATCTTCTCCTTCGATATACAATGCCGGCGGTCGCGGAGATGCCCCCACGTCGGCGCCGCCTATATTCCCCTCGATATTCTCACAAATGCAGCGCAGGGAAGAAGCCGTAAACGGTTCACCTTCAGGGTACTGCAGGGTATAAAAATTCTTCTGGCGCACCGCCTTCAAAAAGGCATCCGTTACGCCCACGGAGACGTTAAAATTGGACAGTTTTCCCTCTGTGGTTTTGGCATGGATAAAATCCAGGATGTCCGGGTGCGAGATATTAAGGATCCCCATGTTTGCCCCGCGCCGGTTACCGGAATTGATGATTTCGGTCTCTTTATCAAATTGGCTGATAAATGATACCGGACCGGAGGCAACGCCCTGGGATTTTTTCACGTAGGTGCCCCGGGGGCGCAGAGCGGAAAAATTAAATCCGGTTCCGCCGCCGTTTTTGTGGATGATAGCGGCATTTCTCACCTGCTCAAATATACCGGGCAAGTCGTCCGGCACGGGCAAGACATAACAATTAAACAGACTGGGAACGCTTGAGGCGACGTTTGACAGGATACGTCCGGCGGGCAGAAAATCAAGCGACTGCATCAGCTCATATAAATCTCTGGTCAAAGCTTCCACCGCTTTCAGGTCAGCGCCGTATTCCTGCTCAACTTCAGCAACCGACCGGGCCACTTTATACAGGCGTTCTGCAGCCGTTTCGCTTATTTTCCCCTCACTGTCCCGATTAAGATAACGGGATTCAAGCCTTCGCATCCCTTCTTCGTCGAGTTGCGCTTCCAGGCGTGCTTCATCGACGTATTCAGGTAATTCCGCATTCAATGGACTGTTTTCTAATTGTTTTTCCGGCCGATCATTCATATCAAAAACCCCTTTAAAAATTTAATTTCGCGATGTGTAACTGCATTTGCAATGAGGTATAATCCCCGGTAATCATAGACCAACTCTAATTATCCAGATAAGGCCATGCGATTAAAAATCTCGTTTCAAATCATTACTTCCTCACAACCCGGCTATGCGGAGCAGGGCGTTCAGGCCGGTGCCCACCACGGTTACCACAACTATCATAACTCCCGACGCTTTCAGCAGGTCGCGTATGCCCAGTTCCTTGAAAAGCACAACGAACGTTGCCGCGCACGGGAAATAAATGACCAGTATGACACTGGCAACGATAAGCTGACGCGTGTTCAACCCCAGCGGCGCAAGCATGCCGACCGCCACATCCTTGCGAAGAAAACCAACGATAAGCGGGCCGACTGCGGTGCCGGGGAGACCGAACAGGGTCTGCACGACCGGCGTGAAAGCGCGGTCTAAAAGAGCAATTATTCCGAGCGTATAGAGTAGCTGAACGAGGAAGACCCCCAACAGCACGTAAGGAAGCGCTTCCCTGACAAACCCCTTCATGCGCATATATACCTTTTTGACAAGCGATTTCCAGTACGGCAATCTGTATGGAGGTATATCAACGAGAATTTCCGGCGTCTCGCCCTTCAGAAAATACTTCATCGATACTCCAAGTGCTACCCATAGGATCAGCAGTGTCATAAATACCACCGCAAGCCCGGTGATCCCGGCATCACCCAGCAATCCCGCCACCATGGCTATCTGCGCCATACAGGGCACGCAGATCGACACCAGAGTCAGGGCGATAAACCGCTCCTTCCTCGTCTCCAGTATGCGTCCGGCCATCGCCCCCGGTACGTTGCATCCCAGCCCCAGCATCATCGGCACAATCGACAGCCCATGAAGCCCCATCCTGTGCATGAGCGTGTCGATCAGAACCCCGAGGCGTGGCAGGTAGCCTATATCCTCAAGCAGGCTCAGGATGAAGTAGAAACAGAAAATAAACGGGAGAATGACCGCTATGGGGATGAAAAGCCCGGTGGTCAGAAGACCGAAAGAGTTTTCCATGTCGATCTCCCCCTCTATCAGGTCGCCTATCAGCACGCCATGGATAAAACCTTCTCCACCGAGCGCGGCGGAAATCCATACCGTTACGGGCTCCCAGGCCAATTCGAACGCTGGCTCCATCACGTTTCCAATCAGCCACTCCCCGGTATGGATGACGAAAAAGAAACTGAGAAAGAGCACAAGCATTGCGATGAAAGGCCCGATCAAGGGATGAACGGTGGCATGGCTCAGCACCTGGCGGAAGGTCGGATGCCTGTATTCTATATGCTGAACGTCTTCAATTATCTCGCCTATCCTTTGCCATATATCTTCCGACACGACTTTTAAATCCCCCTGATCGGCCTCTTCCAACCTGTCGGTGAGAGATTTGACACCCTCGCCGCTGATCGCACAGGTTGGAATGACCGGTACCCCGAGATGTTTTTCAAGGTCCTCAGCATCTATATTAATCCCGTGTTCAAGCGCTTCGTCCCACATGTTGAGCGCAACTACCATCGGTTTGCCGGTTTGAAGGAGTTGCAGGGTGAGATACAGATTGCGTTCCAGGTTGGTCGCATCGACCACGTTAACTATGACATCTCCCTCATCCACCATCTCAACGGCCACCTCTTCAGCCCTGTTGGTCGGCTCCAGAGTATAAGCCCCCGGCACATCAATAAGTTCGGCGGTTTCTTCTCCCATCTTCAGGTGGCCCCGGGTGAATTCTACAGTCGTTCCGGGATAATTTGAGGCAACCACGTGCGTTCCGGTAAGGCGCGAAAAAATGGCGCTTTTTCCCACATTCGGACTTCCCATCAGCAGGATACGCATTGAAATCTCCATTAATTTGTTATTTTGCTGTCTTACTGATTCAAAACTTTCACCTTCACCTTTGCCGCCATCCCCCGTCCCATAGCGGTCTGGCGTCCATCAACCGATACTGTTACCGGGCCTCCCATGAGTTGAGAACTGACTCTTGATATTATTTTCCCGGGCCGAATCCCCATGCTTTGGAAACGCCGGGATGCCATGTGCCCGGAATCAAAGCCAATAACCTCTCCCGACTCACCTTTTCCAAGTTCCGCCAGGTTCTTACACATTTTTTGCATTCTCCAATTCAAGTAAATTTTAATACGCCATACTCGTCAATACCCCTTAATAGTTTGTGTTGCCCAACATTGAAGGTAAAAATTTTTATACTTTCAGCTTTTTCTGAAACTGCTCTATCCAGTCTTTGAGCGCTTTTTCGTCTTTGGGTGGATTTTTGCTGTGTTTCATAGAGTACCGGTAGTACCGGAATCGTTCCAGCCAATCCCTGCCCGCTCTGGGACATTCTTTGACAAACCGGCCGAAAACGGAAAGCTGCTCAACAACTTCCCGGTCCAGCACATGTTCCATTCGGCAGGCGTTTTCATCCGCAAGGTCTTTGTTTATTAATAAAATTTCCGACAAAAAAGTACTAATGGCTTCATGACGCTCAATAATGCGTTCGCCAGTCTTTCGTCCTTCATCGGTTAAAGTGACTGGTTGATACGGCCGGTAATTTACCAACCCTTTTTCCGCCAGCACCTGCATGGCTGTGGTTACCGTGGACTTGTGAACCTCCGCGGCATCGGCTATATCTTGCACATGGGCCACTCCTTCCTTCGCAACCAGCTTGGTGACAACCTCCATGTAATCTTCCATCGTCGGAGTCAGGGAAGACAGCTTCGAAAACCGAGAATTCTTTTTTGCGCCTTGCATGTTTGAGGCTTCCTATATTTTAGTGTTTTTCAGATATTGGGTCAAATGACCGGGGGAAATGTCATCTCTTCCATGTAATATTGCTGGAAATCCTGACGGCCGGCGAGTTCGACATATGCTATGTTATCGCTGAGGCTCTGGGCCTGCCGCCTGCAGCATCTGCACGTAAGTGCACATCCGGCCCCCACAAGTGCGGCATTGCCTATGGATTCTATCCTTTCCGAAGGCATATTCGGGAGCAAACCGATACGCTTCGCGCTGGAACGCCTAATGAAATTGCCGAAACCGCCAGCCAGCAGAACCGTATCCAGTTCTTCAGGCTCTATCCCGAAAACACTGCTGACTGTCTTGGCGCCGGCCCCTATGGCAGCTTTGGCCAATTGAAGTTCCCTCACATCTTTCTGTGTCAGTAAGACCGGGCCGTTGCCTGCCTCGCCTTCGGCCAGAGTTACGGCCGGTTGACCGTCCAATTCCGTCACCGCCGCCGCGACCTTTTCGGGAACGCTGTTGGGTATGCTTTCGCCTGTAAGGATGCGCCCCATAGGGTCTATCAATCCCGTATCCAGCAGCGATGCGACGGCATCGAGCAAGCCGCTGCCGCAGATCCCGCGTGCTCTGCCGCCGCCTATCACACCTATTTCAATACGATCGTTAACAACGACTTTGTTGATGGCGCCGCTTGCCGCACGCATCCCGTGGCGGATACGAGCACCTTCAAAAGCTGGACCGGCCGCGCACGAACATGCTATGAGCCGGTCTTTATTGCCGATGACCAATTCGCCGTTGGTTCCGATATCTATCGCAAGTGCCACACCATCATCGACCGTATCAATCCCGGATGCCATAGCGACCGCTACGGTATCGCTTCCGACGAAACCGGCAACATTGGGAAGCAGGTGCAGGTTGGCATTGGGGTTGGTCTCTATCCCCGCGGAAGCGGCCTTCAAATCCACACCGCTCCGAAAGACGGATACGTAGGGCGCCCTGGCGATGGAGTGGGGAGGTATATTCAGCAGGAGATGGCTCATTGTGGTATTACCGACGGACGTCAGTTCGTAGATGTGCTCCGGGCCGAGATCGACCGAGTCGGTCAGTTCCCCAACGATCTCGTTGATCGCATCGATTGCCGAGCTTTGGAGCTTGTCCAGGCCGTCGTCGTTTTCCTGCGCGTATTTTATACGGGCGACGACATCGTCGCCGAATCTTATCTGAGGATTCGTACGGCTGGCCACCGCCTTTGAAAGGCCGGTGGTCAGATCCACCAGCACGCCCGCAATGGTGGTCGTGCCGATATCAAGCGCCACCCCCAAAACGCTTTGGGATGTGTCGCCGGCCTCCAGTGCTACGACTTCACTGCCGTCGATGACCGCAGTGATGGCAAAATCCGACTCGCGGATTACACCGGGCAGATCCCGCATCAGCGGCACATCCATCCAGACATCCAGGCCCTCTTTCGCAAGCAAATCAACCACTCTGTCCACATCGCTTCGGAGATCGTTTTTATCCGGCCCGTCGAGTTTCAAAAAGCGTTTTACCACGTTAGGTTCATGGTGATGCGGCAGAGCCTCGCGGCCTTCGGTCAGGATAACCTGCTCAAAAAAATGTGTTTCCGGCGGTATTGACACCACCATATCCCTGTCAACCCGCATCTGGCAGGCCAGACGGATTCCTTGTTTTATTTCATCTTCCTGAAGATGTATTTTCCCTGCTGCACAGGGCTCGGGCGCCTTGCCGTGTACAATGACCTTGCATTTTCCACATGTACCCTGCCCGCCACACGGGGTATTCAGGGCAATACCGGCCTGGCCTGCGGCTTCAACGATGGCTGTGCCCTCCAGCACAATCACGCTTTGACCTTCCGGCTGAAAAGTAACTTTATATTCATTTTTGGACATTTTTTTCCCCGGCATCTCAAAATTAATCAGACTTTTTGCGAAGGATTTAACTTCAGTCACTCATTCATAGCGCCAATTGCTTCTTCGGCGGCATTGACAAGCTGGTACGCAATCGGCGAGGCGGTCAGTGCCGGATGTGTGCCGGTCTGGAAGGTGGCAATCTGATCGGCAGTCATACCCTGCTGAATGCATGCGCTGACGGCATTGATGAGTTCTCCGCTGCTCTTGGCTCCCATCGCCTGTCCGCCTATCAGCACGCGTGTCTGTCTCTCGAAAAGAAGCTCCAGCACAAGCTCAGCTCCGCCGGGCATTCTGCCGGGATGGCGATTCACGGATGCCGCTCGTCCCGACACCGAACAATACCCGGCCTTCTTTGCCCCTTTTTCGGTCAGCCCGGCCGTGGCAAACGCCGTATCGCCGATTACGGTGGAATAAACGCCGATAGCGCCCGGATAGGCGCGGGTAATGCCAAACAGGTTTGCTCCGGCCACCCTTGCTTCGGTGGTTGCGATAGAGGCCAGCCACAACCGGCTTGGTTGCCCGGTAAAGAACGACACTTTTTCTGCACAATCGCCACAGGCAAAGACGTCGGGGTCGGAAGTGCACATGGATCTGTCCACGCTTATGCCGCCCAGGGGGCCGATGTCCAGGTCGCACTCTTTTGCCAAAGCAATATTCGGTTTAACGCCAACGCTTTGTATAACCACATCCGCCTCGATCTCGCTGCCGCTGCTAAGGATCGCACCCTTGACTTTGCCGTCACCTGTAAAACGCTCGATTTTTTCAGATGTGATGCGATTTATATCTTTTGAATCAAGGAGCGATTCCGCCTGTTTGCAGAAATCCTCGTCGAATGCGGCCTGCAGACAATGGGGGAGCATCTCGACTATAGTAACATTCAAATTGCGATTTTTCTTGCACTCATCGGCAAATTCCACACCGATGAAACCTCCTCCGATAATAAGTAAATCGGAGGCTTTATCTATTTCCTCAAGCATACTCTCAAGATACGGCACGCTTTTTTCTACCGCGAAAACAGAATCTTGATCGCTTCCCGGCAGCGGGAGTTTTACAGGAAGGGAACCTGTGGAGAGGACAAGCTTCTTATAAAGTACTGTTTCGCCGCCCTTTGTCTGCAGGGTTTTCGCTGCCCGGTCGATATCGACCACGGTATCGACCAGAAGTTCTATATCGTTTTTTCCCAAAATGGCGTCCGGAATGAGATTGTTCTCCGGGCTTTCCACGGTTCCAAAGATATAGGGTATCCCGCAAGGTATCAGTACCTGTTCTTCACGGCGGATGATCAGAATTGATTTGTCCTGATAATGCCTTCTGGCAGTCAGAGCCGCTGTAAGGCCTGCGGCACTGCCTCCTACAACAACAACATCGATTTCTCTTTCCATAACGTGTTTTCTCCTAAACCCTCTACTTGCGCGAAGCGATCCTGACGTAGAAACAGCGTCGATAGAACAAATACAACAACAAAACACTTAAAGCAAGAATCATACCATTCATAAAAAAACAATACACAAGAAGAACATAATCACATGTTAAATAAGAGTATGCAAAAAAATAACGGGAATGCAGGCAGGCGACTCGGCGACGTCGGTTGCACTTTGCACCCGATGCGATTCTTCACCGGGCGCAGGGTGCAACCTGTTTTGTTTTCGACGTGCGTTCAGAATCAAATGGGGAAAGACTTAAGCCGGAGTGTTAACACATGACCCCAGGCGCCTTACCAGGGCCCGGTTGGCGTTTTCAACATACCGGCAATTACTTGGATTTGGCAGGATTACTCATGGGTATGAAGTCAAGAGCAATACATGGCTCATCCCCCATCACCCACGCATCGCTTCCGGGCATGATTTCGAATGCACATCCCGCCTCTACCTCGGCTTCATTCCCGAATGGGTCTTTGACCTTCATACGTCCGGAGATAACATAACCAATATGGTTCTCTGAACTCTTACCTGTCTGCGGGCCTGCATGTAAGGACCACTGCCAGCCTGGTTTATACGTCCCCAATCCAATGGAAGCAGTTTGAAGGGCAGCATGAGAACGAGTACTGCCGTCAATAAATATTCTTGTATTATCCGCAGTACTCGGATTACATTTAATAATGCCTGAACGTGGGATTTTGTTAGATTTTGTCATCATTGATCTCGAATTTTTTCAGCTTGCGGAACAGCGTGCTCTTGTTGATCCCGAGCTCGCGTGCGGCAGCGGTTTTATTGCCGTCGTTTCTTTGGATCGCCTGCTCTATCAGCGTTTGCTCCATCTGCTGGATGGTTTTCGGACCTTCATCTTTGCCGTGCTGAGATTCTGCCGCTCCCCGCGGACGCAGAAACGGGGGGAGGTGCCGGGCCTCGATGATCTCGCCTTCGCACAGTACAAAGCAGTGTTCGATGATGTTCTCCAGCTCGCGTACGTTGCCCGGATAATCGTGCGACAGCAGGGCCGCCGTGACCTCGTTCGTCACGCAGGAGATGTTTTTCCCCTGGAGCCGGTTGTATTTGTGGATGAAATGGTCCACAAGCAGCGGTATGTCCTCCTTCCTTTCCCGCAATGGCGGGAGCTGAAGGCGCATAACGTTGATGCGGTAATACAAATCATCCCTGAAAGAGCCGTCGCTGACGAGCCGGTCAAGATTTTTGTTCGTTGCAGCAAGAACCCGCACGTCGGCCTGGACGGGCTGGACTCCGCCGACCGGTTCAAAGGTTTTATCCTGCAGAACCCGAAGAAGCTTCACCTGCATGTTCTGCGAGATATCGCCGATCTCATCCAGGAATATTGTACCGCCTTCGGCGAGTTCAAAGCGGCCGGGTTTATCTTTCTTGGCGTCCGTAAAGGCGCCGGCCTTGTAGCCGAAAAGCTCCGATTCCAGGAGGTTATCCGGAAGTGCGCCGCAGTTGACGGTCACAAAAGGCTTATCGCTGCGGAAGCTCAGATTATGGATGGCCCGGGCGAACAGTTCCTTTCCGGTACCGCTTTCCCCATCGATCAGAACCGTCGAGTTGCTTTCGGCGATATTCGGGAGAATGTCGAAAAGTTCCCGCATCCGGTGGCTCCGGCTGATAATATCTTCGCAGCAGTATCGGCCTTCGATTTCCTTACGCAGTTCTTCGATCACGCTTGTATCACGAAAAGTCTCCACGCCCCCGATGATACTTCCCTTGCTGCCTTTCAGCAGGGCGGTGGAGATGGCGATCGCCCGCCTGTCGCCGGAAGCATCGATGATATGGACGGCCTTATTCATGACGGGTTTGCCGGTCCGCATGGTTTCGGCCAGCGTACATCCGCTTTCACAGGCATCGGCCTGAAGCACATCCCGGCACTGTTTCCCCACAGCGTCGGTTCGTCTGATGCCGGTGATTTCTTCGGCGGCACGGTTGAAGGAGGTTATTCGCCAGTCCATATCGACCGTAAAAACGCCTTCGCTTACAGAGTCCAGGATGATATTTTGCTTGCTGTTTTCCATTCTTATTTGTATATTCTGAAGTTTATTGGAAAAAGGTCAGGTAAAAGAGCCCCAAAAGAATACCGTCAGGATATTTGATCGTCGTGTCAATATCCTTCCCATAAAAAACTTACGGATTTAACTTTATTTCCTCCCTGGGCAGAAACGCGGCGGGCGAGGCCGGGGGGAGGGCACCTCCATTTGTAGTGCAGAAATACCGCTCCACCGGGACAAGCCCGGCGGTAACGTGGTTCACTGAATATTTATCAACGGTCTTGATCCCAATCAACCTTCCGAATACACACCAGGCCCAGCAGCAGTGCGGTGAAATACTCGAACTGGTAGGTATAGGCCGAGTCCATGGTCGATCGCGCAAGCAGCGCCAGGTAGCTGCTCATAGCGCCCAGGAGAAGCAGGTAATGCACCCCGTAATCCATCCGCCACAGCCGCCAGACGCCGGCGCCGAGCAATGACAGGGCCAGAACTAAAAGCCCGGCCAGGCCCACCAGCCCGCTGTCGGCAAAAAACTCCATGTAAAAACTGTGTTCGTGTAAACCCGGCTCTTCTTCGATATATTTCTCCCTCTGATCGCGCGAGAAATTCAGTCCGAACCATTTGTACGGCCGGAGCACTTCCCAGTGTTCCGGCCAGACCTGAGTAAAGCGTTTGTCAGAGATAAACTCAGGAGAACTCCGCCACTTACTTTCCGTTCGCTCCCCTAAGTCACTGACCCTGATCAAACAGAATATGCCTGTCCAAAGGACAATAAAAAATACAGCGAGGGCAATCCATACCTTCCTGCAGCGATTTTTGGCGACTAATCCAAATAAAATGCAAATCACCGCCGCCGCAAATCCACCCTGTGATGCTCTTGATCCTGTCAATATCAATAAAAACACGGAAAGCAGGAACAATATCACGTACGGTGTCAGCCAGAACCTCAGTTTCCTCACGCTTTGTTTGTGGAAAGCAAATCCCGCTGCAGCCATCACCGGCAAAAAATAGGCAAGATAAGCAGCGAACCGGTTGACGTTGTATCCGAACGGAGAGATAAGGTGCGGATTCCCGTCCCACTCCCAGGGCAAAGCCTCGGGGCCCAATATCCACTGGTAAAGCCCCCAGAACGTCGCCACCAGCATCGCCAGCGCAAAGCCCCAAAGCAGCGCCTTGGTCAGCGGCGGTTTTGTCAGCACGAACATTATCCCGAGCACCACAAGGGCGAATTTAACGTGGAACGACCGCACCGAATCGAGCCCGCTGAGGGGATGAAAAGGTATGAACTGAGCAAAGACGGTCAGCGCGGTGAAGACACCCACGGCGACAAGGACCGGCTTGCTCCACCGGCATTCCCCCAGCCAGCCTTTGCCCCAAAGGATGAAGCCAAGCAGGGGGGTGAGGATGAACACGTTCTCAACGAACGAGCGTGACAGGCGAGTGACGAAAGCTGTTGGGAGAAGCAGCCAGAGAACGCACAATATAACCAACGCCATTTTTTGTAATATGTTTTCCTTTTCTTTCTTTGAGATTTTCTTGCCTGCCAAATTAATTTTGTGATTTAATCCTTCCACAGTACCGCTGGAGAAGGTCATGTTTTGCTTCAGACGGGATTGGACTTTTGCCCCTCGTGTGTTCGTATATGCCGTTTACTAAATGATTGCGCTAAATATACTTTCTTCCGCTAAAAAGTCCCTTCGGGACGACACGTTGTTTTAGCCACGCGGCGTCAGCCCGTGGAAACGGGGGACCGCACCCCATAGAATGGGTCCCCGCTCAGGGATTTTGCCGCATAAAGGAGTGCCGCTTGAATATCTTCATCGGCAAGGAATGGGTATTCTTCTTTCAAGTCATCAGCGGTAGCCCCGTAGGCTAATTTTTCCACTACGATTTCCACTGGGAGCCTGGTTCCTTTTATAACAGGTTTTCCAAGCATGATTTTGGGGGCGTTACAAATTCTCTGCAGCATAGCTGTTTCGTTCATTTTTCACATTCTTACACTCAATCCAATCCGCTGATTCAACTTCTTGGGCCCCTGGTTCTCCAGCACCATTTACAACGACCTCATTCCAGACTGCTTGAGGAATTACAAGTTGCCCATACAACTCCTTCAGCAAATCAAGTTTATTTATATAAGAGAGGCTGACTAAAGGGGAGGAGTCGCTGATAATCATTGTTGTTCCAGCATTCCCAAAGTTTCAATATCCTGTTTATATTCTTCTTGGTCATAGTGGATATTTATACCTCTTTCCTTCAAAAGCTGCATGAAACCCCACACGGACATATCAGCCATTTCTCTGGCCTTCCCGAAGGATAATTTTTCCTGTTCGAAAAGGTGTATGGCCAATTCCCGTTTCAGCTCATCGGCAGTCATACGAACCGCATGACTGATTTCGCGTGGTATTTCCACTGATATATTAGCTTGCATATTCCAGCCTCCTGAAAACATGCTCCAAAAGCTATCATTTATTTTACCACCAAGCATCTAAAACAGCAAGTGAGAAAATAAACTCTTAATGTGAGCAGTAAGCCGTTTCTTTTAAAGCCCTAACTCTTAGCCGTAGCCGTCTTAGCGTCCTTAGCGTCTTAGCGGTTAGCCGCCGTTGTCGTAGCCATTTGCCGTTACTTGGAAATTGGAAATTGGAAATTGGTTATTTTGCGTTCTCCGTGTTCTCCGTGTCTCCGTGTGATTCCTGCCGTTGCCGTAGCCGTTATTTTCATCTCTGCATCCCTGCATTTCAACGTTCTACTTCCAACTTTTTGCATTATTCTGTCTTGCGTTCTTTGCGCTCTCAACGCCTATGCGGTCGTAGAAGTCTATGACCCGGGCGGCATTGATGTGGAGTTTGTGACCGGTACAGGACGTACTCAGGCCCTTGTGACGTTAAAGGTGGACCAAGTTCGATCTGTTGGCCCTAAAGATATTCTGGCGGTCAGGGATATTCCCCCTTCGTTGGGGCATGTTGCAGGAATCGGAACGGGCTGACCATTAAGTATCATTTCCCAATCTGTGTCAATCCGTGTAATTTGTGGCCCCAGGTCGTTCTCTGTTGGCGGAATCTTTTCTATCTTGCAATTATTCTCCAAAGGGTCTTCAGAATGATAACCAGATCGCCCAGGAAACTCTGGTTGTCAACATAGTCGAGGTAATGTTTTTGTTTAACTGGTAAAATAGCTTCAATATAGGCTTTTTGGGGATCATTATACCGGGAAAGGATTTTGTTCTCATCCACCATTTCTATGGAAGCTTTGTCCGTAATGCCCGGTTTCACTGACAAAATCTTTTCTTTCACATCTTCAGGATAACACTCGATATACTCTTCCACTTCCGGCCGCGGCCCGACCAGGCTCATGTGGCCGGTCAGCACATCAATCAACTGAGGGAATTCATCGAGCTTATATTTTCTCAGAAAACG
>JAGYMJ010000294.1 GCA_018400625.1 Planctomycetota bacterium | reverse complement strand
TAATGCTGTACACGCTTTGGGCTCATTCGATAGAGAAAAGCCAGGCCGTGGCAGGGGGGCCGCTATCGGAACCAAAGTCGCCGAGCAGCCCAGTAACGCCCAGTGTGCCGCGCGTACGCATGACGTTTGGCTGCTTCCGCGCGCCGGCGCCATCGAGGAGCAGCGATTGGAGGCGCGTGCGACCGCAGCCTCGCATCCGCCGCTGCTGCAGCCGGATCCGGCATGGCTTGGTGCATCGCAGGCCGTCGGGTGGTCGATGCATCCGAAGGATACCGAGCGTTTCCCCGGGGTGGAAAAAAGGATATCGGACGGGTGGGAGGAGATTTTGGGCGGCCGCTATGGGCATGCTGAACTGCGCCGAACGGGTTTCATGATGTGGGGAAAGAGTGTGACTCTGGGCACCGGTCCCCGTTGGTTCAGACTTTCGACTCCGGGACGTTACGGTCTTGACCGCAGCGCCTGGCAGTTGTACATGCGGAGCGGGGAACGCCGCTATTATGACTACGGACGGCACTTCACCCGGTTCACCGGTGACCTGCACTTGCACCACTGGACCGCAGGCGATAAATACCGCGGGGGGTTTTCCAACGCGGAGGTTCATCTGCCCTTCTACTGGGGTACAGGAAGCAGGCTCAGCGGCAGAAGCACTTTCTGGACCTTTGGCTGGCTGATGAACTATTATCTGGCCGGTGATGAATACGCCCATGAACTGGCCATGAAAGTGGCGGATGCTTACCGCGAGCAAGCAGACCCCGACAGAGCACCCCCGGGCCCTGCATTCAACAATATATTCAATCTGAGCATGCTTTATCAGCACACGCGGGATGAAACCATCAGGGAGCTCGCCCGGAGGGCGGCGCATGTGCTGATTGACCTGGACAATCCTGTCGGTCTGAACGACGAAGTGCGTTACGGCGTGTATTATAAGATCAGCACTGAGTGGCTCTTGCCGCTGTATTTTTATTACAACGCCACAGGTGATCAGGACGCGCGGGAAGCGGTTCTGCGCGCGCTGGACGATAAGTTCCGGTTCTTTTATTCCAGTAATCAGAACTTTCGACTTTTCCTCTTCGCCGAGGCCTATAAATGGACGGGCAGCACGGCTTATCTGCGGTTGATTAATCTGATGGTTGACCAGCCCATTTTCAGTCTGATGGGGCATAATTATTTCTTTGGAGCGCCTGTCGCACTCCATGCGATTGCCGGGGCGGATCAGCCGATCGAACCATTTCCCGTGCTTGCCGCTACCAATTATGAGGACAGCGTCGTGAGAAGCAGCTTCTGGGGCGTGAAAATGGACCATGAGTTCACCAAAGAAGATACGCTGCCGCCTGTTGGGTTTGTGAAGAATGAGGGCGAAGCCGTGAAACTCAGCATCTATGTGCGCCTGTCCGATGAGTTGGATGAGAATGCAGAACCGGATGTTGTCGTCTCTCATGATGATCCGGACGGCGCAGGCGCGGAGGTCGCTGACGTTCGGGTGGAGAAAGAGCAGAGGTTCAAGACCAAAAATGCCGGCAGGTGGCATCCGCGTCGGTGGCATCTCTACCTGACCCTTCCGGCAGAAGCCCGGGCAGGCCACTACAGGATCGCCTTTCCGAACGCCGCAACGTTTGTGGTGCTGGAAAGCGATGCGCCCGGGATCAGGTTGAAGAATTAGAACAATTATTTTTAGCGATTCTAAAAAGGCTCGGAGATTTTACCATGAATGAGAAAGAAAACTGGTTGCGGGCTGTTCGCTTTGAGGGGCCGGAGCGAATTCCCATCAACTTTGGCATGAGCGCCGCCGCACATGCGCATTATCCGCCCGACGCGATCGATGAACTCAAGGAAGAACATCAGCTTCTTTTCCCGGG
>JAGYMJ010000293.1 GCA_018400625.1 Planctomycetota bacterium | reverse complement strand
GGTCATTTTCTCCACGTAATACCGCAGCTCCAAAGCGCCCAGGGCGGCCATCCGTTTGGCGTTTTCGGCGATTACTATTTCAGCATTGGGTTTTCCGTCTTTTACAATATATGTCTCGGCTGAATTGGCATTCATTATCACGGACAAGACCAAAACCAAGGTCAACATAACTTTCACGCTCACATTTCTCATGATACTCTCCTAAAAATTAACGGTTACCTTGCTCTTTGCAGGGAACAAGTTTTGCGAATTTAAATGGTACGTGAAAGCCTTCTGCGTTAAAAGAGGATACTTGCTTTACATCGCCACGCACCCTCACTCTACCAATATTAAAATACCACGGGTTGGCAGCAGTAGGCTCGCTTCCGGAAACGCCGTCAAACGGCAGAATCATGTGTTGATTATCACCGCAGACAGGAATCTTGATTTCAAGACTCCAAAAATCCCTGCCGATGTAAGTTGCAACCTCCGCATTAGAAGACCAACGGGCTTCAATCCCGTGCCTTCCTCGCGCAGGATTACGTGGTCTGGAGAGGTCAACCATCAAACCCTTCGGGTCAATCCCTATCTGGTAGTAAGAATGCGACAGGGTTTCAAACATAATTTCAACTGCATCACCTTCGAAAAGCATGTGGTCGCCATCTCTCGAAGCCGGGGTGTTCAAATTTACAGTATTGTCTTCTTCGCATCTAACGCCAATAATAATACTTTCAGAGACACCGTCCCAGAGCACCTTGAATGTTGTTTCAAATTGAGGTTTTTTACCGGTTTCAAACTCTTTTAATACATACGTTGGAACTTCAGACCAGATGTCTTCATCGAGTTTGCCGTCTATTTTGATTTTGCCGTATTCTTCCTTCGCCAATCGATTAAAATATGCGACAGGCGCCTTTTCCCTGTAAAGCTCCATTTCTTTCCGCATTCGATCGAGAGGCTCAATAAATTCATGTATCCACGCAATACGTTTGGCATAAATGCTTCCGTCGTCAACCCTGGCAACAGCTTTGTTTATCAGCGACATAAGCTCTTTGATAACGGCCGGATCTCTGCCGGAAGCAACCCAATTTTTCTCTGAATACTCAATAAAAGCTTTCATTTCCATTTCAGCAGGACCATAAAACAACCGATAGTATTCGCCGAGCACTTCGTCGATATCCTGGTCAGCATCCCACCAGAACCTTGATGTAATGTAAAGGTTGAGGTGCATGTCCGGCATCTTCTCGAGTCCATACCAAATATCCTCTGGATATTTTCTTTCATTTCTTCTGGACCGAAAAACTTCAAATGAACCGCCTAGTGAAACACCTTTAAGACTTTTCAAATCTTCAGCAATAATGTGAGGGTAAAACATCGGCATTGGGTCACCAGAACGGTACTTTTCATTAATCATGATCTTGCCGCCCTCAGGGAGAAGGTCGATAAATGCCTTGCGCGCATCAAGGGTCTCTTTCTTTTTCTCCGCATCATAAAAATCATGCCGGTGCTGGGCAATATTTAAAACCACATTTGGAGGGAATTTATCAATATTATCAGGTGGAAGCCTGTAAGTGCCATACGGATGAGCCTTGATGGTTATTTTGGGATGAGTCTTGTACAGCTCTTTTGCCAACCTGTTGACATAATCATAATAATAATTGGAAAGAAGACCGCGGTGACCTTTTTCAGGTGAATCTTTGCCTTTACAGAGTTCACACTGGCAAATCGCCGTATAGGCATCAGCCGGAACCACATCAATAAAGCTGTCACCAAAGATATTATATTTCGCTTTGATATAGCGAAGATTAGCCTTGAGCAAGCCTTCGGAAGAAAGACACTGGCGCTCATGATGACGAACACCGTCATAAAGGGCATAGTACTCGGGGTGCGCTTCTCTTGTCTCTTCGCGGCCTGTAACACCACGTATTCCATGATATTGATTCCCGGGGCCCATGATTTCAGGAGCTGCACTCCACCCCATCCGCCATTGCCAGAGCGCCTCCTTTTCACTTGTGCCGCGAAACCTTCTCGCATGCTGATGAGGGTTGCGAATTGGAAAGTCCGGTCTTACCTTCTTGTCAATTACAGGAAGTTTAATTGTCTTCTGTTCAGGAATAATTTCTCCCAGTTCATGCGGCAAATACCAGCGGACCCCAAGGCTTCTTAAAAAATACGTTGTCGCGTTGAAGGAGCCGCGTGTGTCCTTTTCATTGATAAAAGGGACTTCCTCGGTCCCTGGTCGTATTACCTTTGTCCTCTTACCAGTTGTTTCATCCCACATGTACGGTCCAGAGTCACACTTCCATATGCCGGCATAAGGAAAGACAAACTTTTCACCGGTTGCCTTGTCCCATTCTTCAATAACTCTCGGCAGGTCGCCATGCCTTGTCGGCCACATGTTTTCCGGCATGGAAAAAAGCTCATCTTTACCGACCAGGGCAAGCCAGTCGGCACCGGATTTGATATGAAAGCCCCCATGCGTAAATTGCTCGCCGTCGATTCCGAGTTTATCGGTGTATTCACTTTTACCCACATAGATTTTGACGGGGATATTCTCATCTACTGAATTGTTTATTGGAAGTTTTGCACCTGATATTTTTTCAATATATATCTGCAGCTGTTCTGCTGCGATTTCAACAGGGCTTATTGCGTCATTTTTTATGATTATCTGCGCGTTGGGGCGTCCGTCCTCGACGATGAAGGTCTCGGCGGCTGCTACTCCGGTCATCGCGGCGATGGCGATGACAAGGGCTTGCTTCAGTTTAAGATTCATCATATGTCCTCCAAATGGTAAAGTTTTTTTTCTCTACAGTTCTTTCCCTGAAAACTGACGATGTCATGACACACTGTTTTTCTGACTCGATTTTGCTCATGCCTTATTACTTGAATACCAATCTCGAAAAACCGTCTGTGTTATGCATGTTTTTATGTTGTTTACTCCCTTCTTTTTTGTAGGATAAAACATGCGTATCCGCCAAACTTCTGTTGTCTCCTTCGCGTGGATATCGCCGGGCAAGATTGAAAAACCATTCACTCTCCGGGCTAATCCTCGGGGCGACGACATAATGAAAGGGATCGCCCTCCGCGCCTTCTTCCCCGACAAGCGCAACGGGGATTGTGATAACAGCCCTCCAGAAATTGTCGCCTTTTTCAACTTTTACTTCTGCCAATGAACGCCATCTCGTTACTACCGAACCCCATCGATCCGCATCGAATATTCTGCCTTCAGGATCGACTTCTATCTGGTAGTAACTGTGATAAGGGCTTTCGATAAGAAGGACAATGGTGTCTCCCTCCCAGACACTTTCGCCAATCTTGATGCTGTCCATATCAGGTTCTTCACAACGGACATCAAAGGTAAGTGATTTTTCCGTCCACATAACTGAAAAACTTGTATCCAACTCCGGTTTTGGCTCCTTTTTACCCCAATGCCTGGCTAGCGTCTTTTCTAAGGTATAGGTTTTTGCATTTTCAGTTCCGTCTAAAGTAAATGCCTCTATTTGCAGAGCATCAGCCCGGGGATCGCCTTGTTCCTGCAATTCTTTATATGCTTCCTGCAACGGTTCCAGTTCAGGAAGCTCGTCCAGGATCACATCAATTCTCTTGCCGTAAATCGTGTCCCCGGCGACATCTCTCGCCTTCCGTAAAAGCTCGAGTAATTGGATTTGCGTCTGGATGGAGACGTTCTGCGGATTGCAGGTTCCCCGGTAGGTGCTCCGATCTTCGCGTCTGTATTTTGCCTGGGCAAATTCAAGAGCCTCCCGGGCTTCCTTTTCTGCGGGCCCGTAGAACAACCGGTAATATTCCTCAAGTATTTCCTCGACGTCCCGGTCGGCATCCCATGCGAATCGTGCCTGGACGTAGAGGGTCAGGTGATCACATCCCGGAGCCGCCCAGCGCGCTTTAGTCTGGCTGACTTCGCCGCGTTCGCCGATGGAGATTCCTTTCATATCCTGGAGGTCTTTAGCCATTTGGCGGGGATGGATTATTGGAAAATCGGGCTTCCCCGGTCCGCCGCTTCCCTTTAAACTGTAGCGGTTGTTGTCACCGCGGACGATTCGACCGGGAGCGGTCTTGCTTCGCCAGCCCTCGATTTGGTCCCAGTAGCTTTTCCAGTGATCCGGGTTGTCGAAAAGAGGCCTGCCGCGGTTGGCGATGTAGACCAGCACGTTAGGGGTGAATTTCTCGATGGTTGACGGCGGTTCAGCGTAAGAGGTGTATGCGCCGCACAGCACCATGCGATCGGGGTGGGTCTTGTACAATTCGCGGGCAACGCGGTCAACAAAGCCCCAGACAACTTCGGACGGCGTCTGGTCGCGGCACGACTCGCACTCGCACTTTCTAAAACCATCGGCCGGCCAAACAGATATGCAGGGTTGATCGTACTCGTCATACATGAATTTGGCGAAGCGGATGGTTTCCTGCTCCAATCCTTTCGAAGAATAGCAGGCATGGTGATCGTGCCGTTTGCCACCGATCATGGCGAAGTACTCGGGGTGTGACTCCTGCATTCGACCGTAGATGCGGCGATGTCCGGCAAAGTGCGCGTTTTTAGCGTAACCAAGCGTGGAGTA
>JAGYMJ010000292.1 GCA_018400625.1 Planctomycetota bacterium | reverse complement strand
TTCGGCGTCTTTAAAATGTCTTATAACCGAGCGTCATGATTGGGAAACTGGAGGGCGACAACAACAACTACAGTTTATACTTGAAAAAGCAGAGGAGTTTTTTGGATCAGGCGAAAATCAGACACAAATCCAGATACGATTATTTTTACCACCAGGTGCGGCACCATTATTAACAAAGGATATTACAATCTCTCGTGAATATGATAATGCTACAAGACGTACAAATGGGTTTCCAGAAATGGGGGTTTTCCCGTCCTCTTTCATTTTCTTTGAAGAAATTGCAGAAGAAAAAAATGTTTATGATGTTTGGTGGCAAGAAGACAAAGCCATTGTAATGGCTTATTTCAGACATGCGCAATGGGTTCAAGGCCCAAATACTACCTATGGAAGAGGCCGTCTTTCGACCATAGTACCGGCCCCTGTTCCTCGATTAATTGATCGTCTTGAGTAGTTGTCTTATCCAGAGCAAAAAGGATTATGAACCATAGTGCTATTCTGAGAAATAATAAAAACGATTTGTTGGAGTTAATTGAAAAAAGTAATTAACTGACTACTTAATTTCATTTTCATGCATATACCCTACGTCATAGACAACCGCGAACACAGGCTCTCTGATGTGCTGAATGAGTTGCTTGGGCGGTTTGAAAGCCGCTCGATGGATATCGCCTCCGCCTACTTTAGCATCAGCGGCTTCAAACTCCTTCAACACGGCCTGCGGGACATCGGGAGTCTGCGGCTGCTGCTCGGGGCCAAAGTGGGATCCGGGGAAGAAGTCGGACTCCGCCCAAAAGAATATGCGCTTCCCGCCCTGATCGGCGATCAACTGGAAAGTGAGCCGTTCGATGAATCCACCCTGCACCTGGTCGAAGACCTGATCGCGTTCCTGCGTCAGGATAACGTGCAGGTGCGCGCCTATAATAAAGGCTTCCTGCACGCCAAATGCTACATCATGTACGGCGACAAACCCGAACAGAGCTTCCTGTGGGACAGGTTTCAGCCGCTGGTTGGCGTCGTGGGTTCCAGCAATTTCACCGGGCCGGGGCTGACATCCAACCAGGAAATGAATCTCACCCACCGTGTGCTGCTGGAAGAGGCGGAAGGAATGGACCCGGATGCGGGGGATATGGTCTCGTTTCTGGCCGAAGATAAATCCAGCCCGCGGATCACCGAGAAAAACCGTCAACTCCTCAAAAGCGAAGTCGGCGCACGAGCTATCCTCGACCTCGTAAAGTGGTTCGAAGGCCAGTGGGGCGATTCCGTCGATTTCAAAGAACAGCTCATCGACATCCTTAACGCCTCAAAGTTCGGAGAAAAAGAATATTCACCCTATCAGGTCTATATCAAAGCACTCTATGAATACCTGGGTGAGGATGTTTCTGAACAGCAGGAAACCGAGAAAGGCTCTGCCGTTGACCTGACCGTCTTCCAGGAAGATGCCGTTCGGAAAGCGCGAAAGATAATGAGAAAATACAGCGGCGTTATGATTGCCGACTCGGTCGGGTTAGGGAAAACATGGATAGGGAAAAAACTGCTGGAAGACTATGCCTATCACCTCCGTAACAAAGCCCTGGTCGTGAGCCCCGCCTCCCTCCGTTCGATGTGGCAGCGTGAGCTCAGCGAGGCCACGATCCCGTTCGAAATCGAGAGCCAGGAGATGCTCGGTCAGGTGGATTTTGACGCCGGACGCTACGGCGATGTCGATGTTATTCTCGTCGAGGAGTCCCATAACTTCCGCAACCGCCACTCCCAGCGTTATCAGAATCTGGAGCGGATTATCAATCAAAACGGCGGCCGGGGTCGCTCGGGCGAGCGCAAAAAGGTTATCCTGCTGTCCGCAACACCCATCAACAACGATCTGATGGACCTCTATAGCCAGCTCAGTTTGATAACCCAGGGGGATGAAGCCTATTTTGCGTCGGCCGGTATCGCCGATCTTAAACGGTACTTCCTGCGGGCACGCCGCAATTCGAGGGAGGGGAGCAGCGGAGTGGCGCTATTCAACCTGCTTGATGAAGTCGTTATCCGGCGTACGCGCAGCTTTATCCGAGACGCCTATCCTGAAGCGACCATCGGTGGAGAGATAATAACATTCCCTGAGCGCAGGCTGTCCACGATAAAATATGACCTCGAAACAACATATAAAGGTATCTATGATACGATTGTATCGGGGATTGAAAGCCTGAATCTTTCACCGTATAACCTCGAATCCTATAAAAGAAACGCCGCGGATCAGGATGATTTGGAACTCGGCCGCGAAAAAGCCCTGGTGGGCATATTTAAGAGCCGGTATTTGAAACGGTTCGAGTCGAGCGTGGAAGCATTCCGCATCAGCGTGAAAAGATCGCTGGAGTTTTTCAAAACATTCAATGAATATCTGGCCGACCGCAAGCTGCTCAACAGCGCCGATTTCAGAATGGCGCTCCGCTATATTATAGCAGAGGATGAAGAAGATGATGCGGTACCGACGTCCCGGGCGGAAGAAATGGACGATACCGGCCGGCTGCAGGATTTTCTGTCGGAACTTCCGGAAATCGACCTCGACCTCTACGACCTCCGTAAACTCCAGCGCCACCTCCAGAAAGACATAGATACCATGACTGAAATCTGGCATCTGGTCAGGCCGATCATCCCCGAAAAAGATGCCAAACTGCAAGAGCTCAAGCATCGCCTTGCGAACGAATTAAAGGGCAAGAAAGTTTTGGTTTTTTCTTATTTCAAAGATACGGCGCGCTATGTCGAACGACAGCTCGTCCAGGATACTGAATGGTGGAAAAGGGCCGGGCGCCCGACTTTACACAGGCTCGACAGCGGAACGAAAACTGGCAATCGTGATTCGGTCATCCGCCGTTTTGCTCCAAAAGCGAACCAACCTTCTGATATTGCCGGAACGGATGAAGAGATCGACATTCTCATCTCCACCGATGTCCTGAGCGAAGGACAAAACCTCCAGGATTGCGGATGTGTATTGAACTACGACCTGCATTGGAACCCGACGCGGATGGTCCAGCGCGCCGGACGCTGTGACCGGATCGGCTCGCAGCATGATACGCTTTTCATTCACAACATGTTTCCCGAAGAAGGTTTGGAGCGGCTTCTCGGCATAATAAAAAGTCTGACACACAAAGTTTCGGCGATTGACGGCGAGGGTTTCCTTGATGAACCGGTGCTCGCTGGCCAGGTTGTGCATCCCCGGACGTTCAATACGATGAGAAGAATACAAGAGGAGGATGATTCGGTTATCGTTGAAGAGGAAGATACATCGGAACTGCCCAGCAATGAATCGCTTCAGAGGATATTGCGCAATTTTATGGACGATCAAGGGCGTGACGTGGTGGAAGAACTGCCCGACGGCATACATTCCGGCCTGCATCGGCCCGGAAAAAAAGGTATGTTCTTTTATTTCAAGGCGATTCGGGAAGGCGAAGAGAATCAGCATTTCTGGCGGTATTACGATCTGAAAACCGGAGAGATCATTGATAACCGATGGCTGATAGCGAACATGATCCAATGCGAACCCGACACACCGCGGATCATTGATGATTTCGCTGCGTTTGATATTCAGGAAAAGCTGATAGAGCACATTGTGGAGTCCCAGCAGGCGCAATTAGCTTTGGAGAAGGCTCCGGCAAAGACCCATCCACTCCAGATAACTGTCAGCACCATACTTCGGGATCAGATAAACAACCCCGAGATACCCCGGGGTGATATATTGGCTGCCGTACAAATCCTTTCCGACCCGATGAGTGGAGTGCAGATTCGCGAACTGCGCGAGGCCTACAATGAGTATGGGAAAAGTGATAATGGAGGGGAGTTGCTTAAATCGGTGTTGGAGTTCAGGGACAGATACGGTAAGAATGCCAAAGAGACTCCTTCTCCACAATCCCGAAAAACACCTATAGAGCGAGCAGACCTGCGACTTGTATGCTTTGATTATATATGCAGTTGAATCTGTTGTACAGGAAAAAGCTGTTCCGTTTTAGAATACCCAAAATTTTTGAATGGTTTAAAGGCATAAATTAACGAAGTTCGTTTGTGATGAATATTCTGGGCAATTTAGGGAGCAAAAGAGATGAATGAAGTCAATGATGAAGCGATAGATGAAGCTGTAAACGAAATAATAAATAATATAAAAGAAACGATAACTAAAGGTTTGGACTTTTACAATGGCAAATTATTGGCTGAATTTGTGTGGGAAAGCACAGGATCAAAGAAAAAGAAAATAACAATTGAAAAAATCCCAGACGAAAGAAAATTTGCCTTCAATTATGGCGCTGGATATGTCTCATCTTAAATCTGATTGTTCTCATGCTGGTTGGGAACCGAGCTGGATATTGAAAAACTGGTTCCAATGTATTGCCCGCCAGGCCGAAAGGTATCTGGAAAAAAAAGCGGAATCTTCTTCTGATAATACTGGAGGTTAAGAATGACCAAAGACAAGATCAAGGAAATTCTGGATTTGCTGAATACTCTGCAGGAACAATTGCTGTCGGTGCCGGACGATATGCACCTGAACATCGATCCGCGGGATAATGAATCGCTCCAAAACGGATACTCCGCCATAAAGGAATTTAACGATACGCTTGCCGATTATACGGAACATTCCGTTAAACTCGCCGGTATCATTAAAAATCACTTCGACATCAACCCGGAGATCGAGGATGTCGAGACCGGTTCCGACGACCGGCGGCGGCGTGATCGGATCGTTAAAGAACTCGACACCACCGCACCGCATACGCTCGACGAGGATTTCACTTATAAACGCCCCTACGGCTTCATCCTGGGCGAGAGTGCGTATAAGGGGCTGAAAACATGGAAGAACCTCTATATCAACGTGCTGCATATCCTCAGAGAAAAAGACGCCCGGCGCTTCTCCACGCTGAAGCAGGCGGAAGAGTTCATCTCCTCGCAGGGCAACCCCCAATTTTCCGAGACTGAAGATCCGTTGAGGGTCGGTGAAAAAGTAACCGACGGATTTTTCGCCGAAATAAACCTCTCGGCAAACAATTTGCGGAACAATATCAAAGCGTTGCTTGAATACTTCAAGATCGACCCGCAAGAAATGAAAATCTACCTGCGCGAAGACCGTGATGCGGGATAGAATTTTGACAAAAACAATGCCCGTTAATAAAACTTCGGTTACTAATATGCGCTTTCAGGGCTGATTTATTGCGTTTTATTGTATTTTTATTATTACATATATTTTGAGAGAATACCAAAATGGAAAATGTGCCGGATACTCAAAAATTAATAGAGTCAATAAGCGAAGTATCCGCTCTGGAATTCAAGAACGAAGGAGGTTTTAAAGCGGTATATACAGCGACCATTGGAGAAAAAAAGGAGGCTTTGAAGCTCGTATATCTGCCCCCAAAAAGCGATACAGAAGATAAAAGATCCCAACTTATAGCGCGCTTGAAACGAGAATCAAACGTTCTAAAACTCTGCTCCAATCCTCATCTTGTTAAACTTGGCGCACTACTTCCCCGTGAAATTCAGATAGGAGAATGTAATTACATTTTTTATTCGGAAGAATTATTGCCCGGTCGAGACCTTAAGTCTGTAATAAATGATGGGAAAAAAGCCGATATTGCGGAATTATTGCAACTTGCATTGACTTGTTTAAGCGTTATAAGGGATCTCTGGGGTATGGGGTATGTTCACCGGGACATCAAACCGGCAAACATTATTTGTACAGATGACCCTGAACGTTTGTTTGTTTTACTTGATCTTGGTATTGCATTCAAAATTCATGGAACGCAATTGACAGACCACGGTCAAACAATTGGCACCCGATTATATATGCCCCCTGAATTGTTTTCGCCTGATTATAAGAAGCTTATTGATTTTCGCAGCGATATTTATTCTCTGGGGGTAACTTTGTTTGAATACGCAACAGGGATACATCCTTTGGTGCCTCGACCACAGAATGATTTTTCTACTGTCTATCAGATTATCACTAAACAACCAGATAAACTGGAAAATTTACGAGATGATTTACCACTACAATTCTGCCGCTTTGTGGATCGCTGTATGCGCAAAAAACCGGCATTGCGGTATGCTGAAGTCGATGAGATTATAAATCAATTGGAGGAAATGCTATGAAACTTTTTGCTCAGCATGGATACGGAAAATCAGATAAAATAGAGTCCGGTCTCGAAGAAGGTCTTATCGACGGTGTTATATTCGAAGCACGCTATCTGCACCCGGATAAAGCAAAAGATGAAATTGGTTGTCTTCAGGAAATTGATGAAACTGTTGAATTAATGATCGATCCGGAGTATTATGCCTCTGCTGTTATTGATTCACCTAATGCACAATTGGGATATTTAGAAGATTGGGGTTATTTTTCTCCCTTGAGGATTATTGAGTTCGTAACAAATCCCACTCGCGTCGATAAAATTGTTCACTCATCTCTTGATATACAAGAGGATGTGGGTGCTACGACCTTAATTGCTCCATCTGTTTACATATCCCAGTCGCTTGATTCTATGGAATCGGCACTTGCTTTAAGTTTTCTGCGGAAGGCAGTATCTGCATCTGAAAAGCGTTCTAAAAAGGTGCTGTCGACACTGTCTCTGAATCGAGATGCTCTATTAAATTCCAAACAGCTTATAGAGTTTGTTGATGCCCTCACCGGGATGTCAAAAAGGCCAAGTGGCGTATATTTGACGGTTGGTGTTAACAGCTCGTCCGGGAATAACGGACTCCCGTCACCGGAAATATTTGACTTAAAAGTGTTGGCGGCCTGGATGTATTTGAACTACGCTCTTTCAATAAACGGTATAAGAGTAATCAACGGCTTTTCCGATCTTTTGTCCCCATTTCTTGGAGTTGCCGGGGGTGATGCCGGAGCAACTGGTTGGTGGTCAAACCTGCAATGTTTTTCCATAGATCGCTATATACGCAGTGAGGATATCAGAAGACGTCCGTTGCGACGCTATTTAAGTATGAAGTTGATGGCGAGAATTAATGCGCGAGATATGGATGCTTTTGTGGCGCTTCGCCCTGAGATAGCCAATCAATTACCGCATGATCGTGATTACGAGGAAAGAGAACCAGACCGTACATCCGAAATGTTGCAAACTTGGGAAGCACTGGCTAAACTATTGGAAAGTGTTGATTGTAAAGATGTAACGCAGGGCATAAGAGATTTGAGTAATATAATTGAGACTGCCCATAAAACATGGGCCGGACTTCGCGAAAGAGAGTTTACGCAAGGGCAGGAATCCGTCGATGAGTACTTAGAGCAGCTGGAGTATTCTTTGGATGAGTTCCAGGAAATGGCAGAGCTTTAGATGCAGATTGGATATGTCTAAGAGCTTCCCTTACATAGCACGGTGCCTTTGGATTGGCCGGTCGTGGGGTATAAATATTTTTTATCAGATTTGTTTGGCAGTCGAACCCCCATAAACCGACACGAATGTCCTGAAAGGTTTGCAGGAATTTTTGAGGTGATGGTAGTTGTTTTATCGGCAATACAAGTATGCTGACATTACTGTAAAAACGATATCGATGCGCTTGCAGCATACCACCGCGCCAGTCATTTAACTTTATCTCGAAAGCGCGTATCGTTGGGTTTTTAATGTGCATAAATTGATCAATACTGAACGTATCATTTTTTTCGTTCGCATGTTCTTTCCAAAATACAGAAACGAAATCTGCAATCCCATATCCGTTAACAGGTATTTCTCTGGCATAAGCTACATTTTGTTTTGTAGATTTGGAGTGTATGCGTCGAAATTGAGAAACATAGGCTCTTACAAACGCATTAGTAAAACGTCCTTCTCCGGTTTGACCTGAAGATAAACCAGGCAAATTACGTTGAGGATGGCGAAATGTTGTTTTTGGAACCCGGGTTTTGGAATCAGTATTCATTTAAGGAGTTCATCCTCTTATCTTAAGCTTTAATATGTTCAATGAAAAATCTTGATGGGAATCCTTGAATCGGCATTTTCTTTGTGAGAAATGGATTATAATCAGATGCCATCGACTCCTCAAAGAACTGAATGCAAAAAATGTAACTTGCCCATATTTTTCTAATGTATATAATGCTACAATAAAAGACCTATTGTTTGCAATTGAGTGATTGTGATACCGTTTGAAATAGTAAGCTTACTGTGCTCAGAGATCGTGGGGGGGGGTCATCAAATTGTGCCTCTATTGGGTAATAGTTATTTTTTTTCTTTGGTGCCTTAATCAGCCCTGTGCTCGGGTGGTCTTGGTCTTTTCAGCGTGGTGGCATGCATGGTATTTTAGGGTAAAGAACTGATTTCAGTGCGGTTTGAACATTCGCATATAATATTCGTGGGAGCAATTGTTTATGACAGATTATAGTGCCGTGGCTAAAAAGATTCTTGAAGGATTAAAGGTATGGCACCCAAAATTTGACGGAGTTGAACATCCTTCATTTGTTGAACATGAAATCAAATTCAAACTGGATATCCACGAAAAAGTCGTACCAGAATTGAACAAGAAGCGACTAAAAGGGCTAATGGAGGACGAGAAGTATGAGGAGTTTTATGAAATTGTGAAATGGGCGGCCTCTAAATGTTACAATCTCCTCTACCTTTCGAGCAAAGAAGGTGACCTCAGCGCGCTCTATGCGGAGGCTATTGAGAATGATAAGCAAACATTTTCGGAGCGGTTTTTCACGCTCTTACATGGTAAAAGTCCCGTTGAGGAACGTATAGATGCTTTTGTGGCGTGGCTGAATTCGCTCGATGTGAAGCCGAAATGGACGTTTGTCACCTATTACCTGTTCGTCCTCTTTCCCCACGATGAGCTCTTTATTAAACCTTCAATCTACAGAGAGTTTTTAGAAATCTTGGGGGAGAAAGACAGATGGAGCTCAATGCCTTCAGGGGAATTGTATAAATTTATCAAAGAACAACTCAAGCGACTGGGACAGGAATTTCCTTTCGAAATCAAAAGGGGTTTCCTGGATTATCAGGGGATGATTTAATTGATATCTTAAAATATGCAAATGATAAGATTTCAGAAGAATTTAAGTCTTTAAAGGGTATAAAAATTGAGGATCGACCGGCAGAAGGACAAACAGAACCTTTAAAAGTTATGGATCCTTTCACCTTTTTTGCTTCTTTCAATCGTTATGCTTCCTTTCAGCCCCGAAAAAGATATTTGCAACTGATATCTGAAAAATTGCGTATCCAATCTG
>JAGYMJ010000291.1 GCA_018400625.1 Planctomycetota bacterium | reverse complement strand
CCATTTGTAGTGCAGAAATACCGCTCCACCGGGACAAGCCCGGCGGTAACGAGTTTCACTGAATATTTACCAAGGCACGGTGGGATGATACGTGGTTTATTGAATATATGCGATAAAACGACGTATTTCACTGAATACGGAAACCTTTTCCACCACTGTTCTCTGTGCCGATGGGGATGATGATTCCTCCGACGCGTCTACAAAATGCAAATCAGCCCGATCAACTCTTCAATGAATACAGAATATAATGCATGGTTTCAATGCTTTCAGGGATGTGATGAAAAATACGGACTGGATGAGATAATTTACCGCTGCCCTAAGTGCAACAGCTTGATGGAGGTTCGGCACGACCTGGACAAGTTGTCTGCTCTTGCACCGCGAGAATGGAAGACGATATTTTCTGACAGATGGCGGTCCATTTCACCTCCTTTTTCGAGCGGCGTCTGGGGCAAAAAAGAATGGGTTTGCCCCGAGGTCGATCTTAATAATATTATCTCGCTGAGTGAAGGTCATACCCCGCTGATGAAGGTTTCCAATCCGTTCCAGAATGCCGTTGTTGAAGATATCTACGTTAAATTATGCGGGAATTCTCATACAGGATCTTTTAAGGACCTGGGGCTTACCGTGCTGGTAAGCATGGTTAAGCAGATGAGGGCGCAGGGACAGGACATACCCGCTGTTGCCTGCGCCTCAACAGGAGACACTTCTGCTGCTCTTGCGGCTTACTGCGCTGCGGCCGAAATACCCTGTATCGTTTTCTTGCCGGAGGGGAAAATTACCCCATCCCAGCTCGTGCAGCCGATAGCAAACGGTGCTCTGACCCTGGCCATAGACACCGACTTTGACGGCTGTATGAAGCTGGTTCAGGATATAACATCCCAAGAAAACATATATCTTGCTAATTCAATGAACAGCCTGAGGGTCGAAGGACAAAAAACCGTCGCTATGGAAATCGTGCAGCAGCTCGGATGGGAGGTACCGGATTGGGTTGTTATACCCGGAGGGAATCTGGGCAATGTGAGTGCGCTTGGACTCGGATTTGATATGATGCAAAGACTCGGCATAATTGATCGTATGCCGAGAATATGCTGCGCACAGACTGAAAAGGCCAATCCTCTTTATCAAAGCTATTTGAAAAACTTCGAGAAATTTGAGCCGGTCAAGGCCAAAAAGACTCTTGCGAGCGCCATCCAGATCGGCAATCCCGTAAGTGTGTGGAAAGCCATGAAGACTCTCAAAAAATTTCATGGGGTTGTTGAACAGGTGACTGAACAGGAAATTGTTGATGCTTGCGCCGCCGCCGATAAAAAAGGGTTGTTTACCTGTCCTCACACCGGTGTAGCGCTCGGTGCATTAAAAAAACTGGGCGCTGAAGGAGCTTTGCAACCGGGCCAGAAAGTGGTGGTTGTCTCTACAGCGCACGGCTTAAAATTTCCCCAATTTAAAATCGATTATCATTGGGAGAATTATGAAGAGTTGAACAGCCCGCTGGCCAACTCGCCCGTTAAAGTCAAAGATTCTTACGATTCGGTTGTTAATGCTATATATGACAGGCTCTAACAGCCTGGCCGAAAAGGTTGTAAATGGTTTGTAGTGAGCCCTTTTA
>JAGYMJ010000290.1 GCA_018400625.1 Planctomycetota bacterium | reverse complement strand
TACTCCTCCACCGGGACAAGCCCGGCGGTAGGAACCCCCAATCAACGGGTTTCACAGAGGACTTACGATAAAGATATAATAATAATACTCAAAAAGCAAATGCCGGGAACGATCACCAAGAATCGCAGAAAAATCTTTCTTTATTCCAGTTCAAAAAGTCTCACCGGGCCTATCAACCCCGATGGCGTGAGGGGGGCGTCGGCGTAATTGACCGCTTCGCCACTGAATTTTCCTGTTTTCTTCCTGATGGAATTAACAATGGGGCGATTGAACATTTTTTGCCAATCGGGCTTGCGCCGGTCCAAATCACGGATGCGGTTGGCGGAGACGTTGGTGATTTCCACTTCAAGAATGTTGTTTTCGGCTTTGACATCATGAAGTACGGTACGGAAAGTCGGTCCGATCAATGTGGCGATCTCCGTGCCGTTCAAACGAACCCGGGCGCTGGCGTGCACCTCGCCCAGATCAAGCAGCCACCGCTTCGCGGAAGCGGGGGCGTCGAACCCGGTGCTGTAACGGGCCGTGCCGGCAAACCTTTCGGCCGCAACGCTGTAATCCGTCCAGGTTGTCAGTTCTTCGGTTCTATGAGACGGCGGCAGTTGAGGACCTCCCTCGATAAATGTGATATTCCATGTTCCTGTTAAAAGATGAGCGGGGGCGGATATGTTTATGTAAGGCCACTCGGAAGGCAGATGTTCGGGGGCTGTCTCCAACGTGCGCAGTATCCAGGCTTCACCCGGTTCAAGTTGCAGGCGGACCTCCCTTTGCTGATTGTGCCGTGTTCGGGCCCGGCCAGTATCGCCCGACATGGGATCCATGATCATCGCCGCTTCAAAGGCAACGGCAGGACGGATCCATTCATCAAACCTTTGCTCTCCCAGGTTGACGATAAAATAATGATGCCCTGATTCGTGGCTTCTGCGGATAAAAAAGAGTTCGCTTTCATCGGCAAGCGTCTCACGCAAAACACCATCGTTTGTGAGTTGCAATTCCCAATCAGGGGGAGAGGAAACCTGGGCGATGAGTTTTCGAAAATGAGCACGTTTTTCTTCGAGTCCCGCCCAACCCGGTACGTCTCCCGGCGCGGAGATAAAAATGACCCGTCCGCCATTTTTCGAAACATTCAGCAGCTTTTCGAGAGTTTCCGGCGGCATAAACCGGCAGGGCGGGACGAGCAGCGCCCGGTAATCGTTCCCGGGTGTTCTGATATTTTCATCTTCAACCTCAATCTCAGCTATTTGTCTGTCAGATACATAGTCAAAGCTATAACCTTTTTCCTTTAGCTGCTGAAAAGTATTGAAAGCGTCAATTTCTTGCAGCCAGTCGACTGAAATGCCCAGGTGTTCCCCCGGTATGCGTGTCTCGTCATGCAAGACATCATGGAAAGGAAAATAAACCAGAAGTTCGTTGTCGGGTGCACCTGATTGCAAAATGGACTGGCAGCGTGCGATGTATTCGTTGAGCTGGTGCACATCACGCCAGATACTGTTGTTGGGGTTGATCTGGGCCGTGGCATAAAAAAGCCAGCCGGGCCATTCAGCATCCTGCGGCGAGTAGGCCGTGCCGTGGTAAACAATATGGTTGATGCCCGATATAAAAAGGTTGTCGGCCAACTTTTTCATGTCGGACAGGGTGCCGTGAAAATGTTTTTTCAGCCAGGTGCCGGTCTCGGAAGAAACCAACGGTTTGCCGGCGACGTGAGCGGCCGAGGAGGCGAATTTAGACATCAGAGGGGTGTCAGGTGTCACAATGCTCCTGTATATCTCGGTCTCCGGAATATCAGCTCCGGCGTACAAATCCAACAGGTTGCCCGGTGAACCGTGCGCCTGGTTGCGGCTTAACTGGCCCATTTGGTTGCACCACTGAGTCCAGGGCAGGATAAAATTCTCCAGCGCCATCTCGGCAAGCGTCAGTTGCAGGTCGTACGTAATCCTGGCCTGCAGATCACGGCCGTCCTCGCCCATGAACTCGGAAAGCCGTTCCCTGAAATCATAGCCCCGCTTTTCTTGAAATGTGCTGAACAGTTCCGGGCAGGCGCTGGACTTGTATTCCCATGAGTCATGGAACTGCGACCGTATTCCCAGGTTCTTAAAGGCATCGGTAAAATAGTCGATGACGGCCTGCAGTGCTTTTCTGCTGAAGGGATTAAAGGATTTTCCCTCACCACCCGGCCCGGGCACCTTGACCTTATCACTGTTCGGTTTGACACCCGCCACATAATTCTTCCCGTTTCGGTTCTGTTCGACGCAGAGTTGTGCCCCGGCAATCTCATCTGTGACGAAAGGCCCACCGATACGCCATCCACTGCCGGGCGGCAGGTCCACCTGCATGTCCAGTTCATCCGCCTGGTTGATGACATAACGAACCATTTCCAGCCATTCAAACGACAAATAATCCAGGTTGCGATGTTCCTGTCCCTTCATGGGATAAATGCTTGTGAGCTCGACTCCGCCCAGGCCCGCTGAACGATAAATGCGCATAAGCCGTGAGAGATTTTTTTTATCCACCGCCGATCCCATCCACCACCATCGGGTCCACGGGCGTTGTTCCGATCGGATATCCGGCCAACAGGTATGTTTTTCATTTTTTTGTGATTTCATGGGCGTTCATCCTCCGTATCCGTGTAGCCCGGCAGGTCCAGCGGATAGCTGGGGTAGTCCTGCACCAGAAGGTTGGCGTCGGGATCGTTCAAATAATCCTCGTCCCTCTTCGGGTATTCGCGCCATTGCAATGATCCGTTTTCCTCAACATAGGCTCCGGTCATGCCGGTTTCTTGCAGGTAGTTCAAAAGCTTTTGTTTGAACTCAATTTTTTTATTGTTGTATTCAGCAGCGTCGGCCATGTTGTTCACCTCGATAGGGTCAGCCTTCCGATCGAAGAAAAATTCGATGTTGTCGCCGGCCGAATAGACATACTTCCATTTTTCATTCACAACCATGTAGATGGCTGAATTATCCTTACCGTATTGCGAATAAACCAGACGTTCGGGGTTGGGTGAACGGAGGATTTCTTTGAGGTCACGCCCATCAAGGGATACGTTCCGGCGAGAAACACCACCCGCGCCGAGAAGGGTCGGAAAGACATCACACAATGAGGTGGCGGTGGCGCATTGGTGTCCGGCGGGGAAGCGGGCGGGATAGCGAACCAGAAGGGGGACGCGTGCCGAGGCATCCTGCATGCTCCGTTTCCCAAAACATCCCAAATCCCCCAGATGCTCCCCATGATCGGACGTGAAAAGGATCAGGGTGTTATCCAACTGGTCGGTCTCTTCCAATCGGGCAAGCAATCGGCCGATCTGATAATCGACAAAGGAGATGGTGGCGTAGTAATAGGCCTTAATCACGCGCAGCAGATTCAAGTCCCGGCCGCGATCCCGGTATTTATAGCGGTTTTGATGGCGGTTGACCCAGGTCATCAGCTCTTCATTATGCTCCACGTTCAAGGGGAGGGGCATATCAGGTGCTCGGTAG
>JAGYMJ010000289.1 GCA_018400625.1 Planctomycetota bacterium | reverse complement strand
CCTGTGTCGGTGGAGCAAGTGATTCATTACTACGTAAGCACCACACACCTTACGTCCCCCCCGACCCTGTGTCGGGGGGGCGAGTGATTCGCTCCTACGCAAGCACTGCACCCCCTCCGCCCTCCGCCGTGCTCTCTGCCGGTGCAGTACGGATACCTATGCAATATCCAATTTAATATAAATGGCCGGTGCCGTTTTCCCCGAAGGGGGTTCTTATTTACAGCCCTGGGGTTGGCCTGTAGTTTCTGGAGAAGTTGCTGCGACGAGCCCTTATCAATGGCGGCAATTTCAGCAATTGCACCGGGGGCGGATAGCTGGGAGAGTGATAAAAATGCAATTCCTCGGGAGGAGTGATTTCTACAGCCCCTGCTATTATTAACCCCTCGACAATATCGGGGCTGACCTCATCCCACCACCCGTAAGAGTTTCGCAATCTTTCTATCTCGGACCAGTTAAACCATATATGCGTAATGCCGTGTTCATGTCTCAGATAATAAAGAATCTCCGCTGGTTTCCGTCCACGTCTCACGCTTTTTACAAGTAAATCTTTCTCCCATGCAGAGGTGTAAACAGTTCTTTCGGGTAAAACAAATGCCTGGGCATCACCAACAGACAACATTTTACCATCAGGCCCGACTTCCCTCCTGAGCCAGCTCCAGCCGGGGATCTGGGAGAGATCGTTTTGATTCAACCCGTGAATCGCTGTCTCAACCGCAGGCTCCCGAAAATAAAGATACCGAATCGCCGCCAAATTGACGGTTAATGCTGCTATAATGATGCCCATTACCAGAGGAAACGAAGCTTTAGTTGAAAACTTATTCAGTTGCTCCAGTATGGACTCTACCCCCATCCCCCCCAGAATCGCTATGGGGGCGGCGGCCGGGAGCAAGAACCGGCCCGGCATATGCGTAGCCAATGCCCATATCTTCAGTTGAAGAAGGAAGACGAAAAACGTAACTAAAACAACAAGCCGCCATTTCTTATCTGACGATTTCAAGACAAGGATAACTGCTGCGAAGGCTAAAAAAACGACTATCGGGCCGAAAAGTGTGATGCCCGTTAATGTCTCCAATATTTGGGGAAACTTATCAATAACAGGCCGGGGAGCATGCCCGGCATCCCATCGGGCGCCCATTTCCTCAGTCCAGTGTCCAAGCCCAAAAATGCTGGTCGCAAGGGGAAAAACGGGGTTGCCGGTATTCATAAAATTCCTCAATAGCCATGGGAAAAACATTACGACGGAAGCGGTCACCGCCGTCAAAACAGATACATATTTTTTCCTCTTGAAGAGCGCAAAAACAAACATTATCAGCAGAAGAGGGCCTGCAACCAGGCCGACGCTGAGATATTTTGTTGCACAGGCGGCCCCCGCCGCCATACCGATAAAAGCGGCCGCCTTTTTCTCATCTTTCCCGTCCGCTTCAATCCAGTATAACAGCCACAATAGCCCTGTCACCATGTAGGCCACCTGGCTGAGTTCTGCAAAGGCCAGCCAGCTTACATAGACTATACCCGGCATTGAAGCTAAAAAAATGACCGAGGTATAAGGTGCCTTTTTATTCTTCTTTGGAAATCCGTAGAACAGCGACAAACAGGCCATCACGCCAAACAGTCCATGGATCAGTTTAGCCGTATAAACGCCCTGAAATGCCCCGCCACGCAAGGTCATACCAAGCAAATACAGCATGTGCAAGCCGAGCGGGTAATTGCTGTAAGTGTTATGGGGGAGGAACTGAATTTGTCCTGATTCGTAGAACTCGCGCGGTACCTGCAGGTGGTATGAGACAACATCGTAATAATCACCGTTGGCCCTCCCTATCAGCCCGGCGGGCAGGGAGGCGCCCGCCAGCCAGAGGGCCGCAATGAGAGAAAACAGAAGCGTCAATATTATCATCGGAAGACCAATACGTTGGGAAAGCGGCTTATTGCGCAAATAGGGTTTCCCGCCCCATAGCGCCAACCCCATTCCCCCACCAATGACCGGCCACCATAGAGCGGCATTAAAAGCCCCATCAATGAAACGGCCCGCAACCAGAACGGATGTCCCCAATATCCACAGACCTGTTCCCACATAAGTTCCTGCTTTGAGGCCTTTCACAGCCTTTTGGGGCATCCACTTGTGAAGAAGAATCCAGCCCCAGCCACCGGCGGAAATGAAAATCAAAACCGCAGCGGGTAATTCATAAAGGGCTACTTCTAAAATCCCGATCCAGCCTTTTGAGGGGCCCAATAAAATCACCGTTACAAAAAAAAAGCTCAAAACCAGCGCGAAATAGACAACACGAGAAAGCGAAAGGCCCCCCGGAGGAACGACCGGGGCCGTAGATTTGCTCGATTTATCTGTCTTATATGCCATGATGCCCTATCTTTACGTTTTGTCATTCCTCGGTGTTTTCAACGCATCTTCCACCGCACGAAGTTCTCGTTTGACCTTCCCCGCTGCCCGCCGCACTTCCGGAACATTTTCCATACTGCAAATGTCTTCCGCTTCGGTAACCAGGAGCTGAATACTGGCGAGAATCCTCTTCAGGTGTTCTTCGTGTTCACCGGACATTGTCTTTTTTCCCTCAATAATTTTCCCTCCACGGATTGATTAAGTTCTCCCACACAATCCTGGTCGGTATTCAGTACGTCTGTTACCACCGGACTTGTTCCGGTGGGACGATATTTTTGCACTTCAA
>JAGYMJ010000288.1 GCA_018400625.1 Planctomycetota bacterium | reverse complement strand
GCCTCATCCTTCTCCTGTCTCTGTTCGATGAGTGAAGCCTCGATATTCGAGACCTCGACCCTCGCCCTCAGCACGTCGTAATCCCTGGCCATTCCCTGCTCCCGTCGTGCCTTTGCCACTTCAAGATGTCTTTCGGCGGACTCGAGCGCTGCTTCCTGAACCTTCACCAGTTCATCGGCGAGCAGGGCCCGGTAATAGGCGTTCGAGACATGAAAGGCGGTATCTTCGACCGCGCCGCGGATGATTTCATCGCCGAGATGGGCATACAGCCTTGCGGCGCGCTGGGCCACCGGGATGGCGCCGCCCTGGTAGAGTGGCTGCGTCAGTTCCAATTCAGCGTCATAGACGTCCCTGTCCCCGACGGGCACTTGCTCAATCTGTCCGGTGGTGGGGTCCAGCCCCATTCCCTGTGGTCGTCTGTCCAAACGCGTGTAGCCGCCGCTGAGTCTGGCATCCGGCAGGGCGGCCGAATAGGCTCCGATGATCCGGCCCCTTCCTTCCTCCTGCATCTGGAGCGAGGCGAGCAGACGGGGGCTGTGGTTGAAGGAAAGCTGGAGGGCATCGTCCATCGAAAGTTCGCCCGTAATATGCGGGGCGTGATCCTCTTCAACATTCTCCCGCCACCGCTCGTAGCTCCGCTCACGCCGCCGGTGGAGACCGTCATAATATTGAGAACGACTGGGCGCACAACCCGTGGCAACAAGCAGCAGCGGGACGAGAACTGTGGTGCATAGTACGAAAGCCGATAACGTGTAATAAAGTGTTTTTTTGAAAATCATTTCTCATTTCTCCCTGCACGAAATCCATCGAAAAGTATGCGCTCTATTATCTCAGGGTCGATGGATTCGAGCGCATTTTTGCCGGTATGAACCCATTGCCCTATTATGGTGTTTGTAATGCCCTCGATGGCCAGAACGGCCACCGAAGAGGGAAAATCCTCGAACTCCCCCGCCCGCACACCCGAGGCAAATATTTCCTCCAGCTTCTGCTGATATTTCCTGTATCGGGACATGCAATCCTCCGACATCATCGGCGGCGGCCCCGAATCCATTTGGGAAGAAATGTTGGCAAATATGCTGAAGAACCGCCTGTGACGCTCGAAAAAATTGAGTTTAGTGCGCAGAACAGCACGAAGTTTGTCCGGGGGCGTGTTCGCATTCTCTATCTGTTCGTAGGTTTTTTGGAAATATTCTTCCGCGCGTGCGGTAATAAGCTCTTGATACAACAGTTCCTTGTTTTCGAACATGTTATAAAGGAATCCTACGCTGAATTCGGCGTCCTCAGCTATCTCCTGCACGTTGGTCTGATAAAAGCCCTTCCTGGAGAAAAGCTTTTCAGCCGCATCCAGGATCAACTGCCTGTGCCATAACCGCTCACGCTGCCTCCGACTCAGTTGGCCGTCTTCCGGATCCACCATTTTTCTCCTCTTGCAATTGTGATCGTGAACCTTTATTCATATTTTAGCATTATCGTTCATATGATGCAAGCATATTCTCGAATTTGTAGTCGTTACCTTAAACCATCTTGAACAGTTGTGAAGCGTTTTCTGGAACGCTGGAGGCTCTCGCTTTTCCTCATTTACAAAGTTCAGTGAACGGGTAGCGGTTCCTGATGCTTATCGCAAAGGAAAACAGGATGGCGCTGAAACGAAAAAATTTGGGCCGCCGCTTGTGTTTGGAAGGACCTGGAAAGAGTTGGGTATCAGGAGGAAAGTTTTAGAGAGTTTTATAGCAGAGCGCAAATTTGAGTTTCCTGTGGAGCGGGCCATATTCCTTTGCACTCTACACAGGCTTTTTGATCCGGGAAGTGACAGGGCCGTTGAGGTTTGGGCGGAAGACTATGAGAGGGCCGGGGCAGAGCAGCTTGCAGCTTCACCACCTGTATCGCGCCATGTCGTGGCTTGGCGAGGAGACGAACGCAGGCTCCTCGGATAACGGTTATCTAAACGAAGAGAATTTGCAGAAAAAAACCTGCCGATGTCGAGTTGCTGTTAGGGCCCTGGCCGAAAACCCGGCTCGTAGTGGACGCTTTCAAGCGTCCGC
>JAGYMJ010000287.1 GCA_018400625.1 Planctomycetota bacterium | reverse complement strand
GTTTTTTATCGCGCTTTTCGAGCGCTTCGACCGCTCTTGAAGTGTTTTCCTCAACAAGTGTGCCGAGTTTCAGCAGTAAGTTTTTCAGGTTTTCTATTTCTCTTTTGAGATGTATAGACATTTCTTTCCTCCGAATTATCCAAACCGGCCGGTGATATAATTCTCCGTTCTTTCTTCGCTCGGTTTAGTAAAGAGTTTTTTCGTAACATCAAATTCTATCAGTTCTCCTTCATACAAAAAAGCGGTATAGTCCGATACCCGCGCCGCCTGCTGCATGTTGTGTGTGACGATAACAATCGTGTATTCGCCTTTCAACTCATCGATAAGGTCTTCTATCCGTGTTGTGGATTTCGGGTCCAACGCCGAGGTCGGCTCGTCCATCAGCAGGATTTCCGGGTTCACCGCCAGAGCACGCGCTATGCACAACCTCTGCTGCTGTCCGCCGGACAGACCCAGCGCATTCAGTTTCAACCGGTCTTTCACTTCATCCCAGAGTGCGGCGCGAACAAGGCTTTGCTCCACAATGTCCATCAATTGACTTTTCCGACGCACGCCGTGGATTCGCGGGCCGTAAGCGACATTATCGAAGATCGATTTGGGGAAAGGGTTGGGTTTTTGGAAAACCATGCCGACTTTCCGCCTCAGAGTTACAACGTCGACCCGCGGCCCGTAAATGTCTTCTCCGTCAAAAAGCAATTTTCCCTCGACCCGGCAGGAGGGGATCAGGTCATTCATTCGGTTGATGGCCCTCAGGAATGTACTCTTTCCGCATCCGCTCGGTCCTATTATAGCGGTAACATCACCCCGCGGCATACCGAAACTGGCCTCGACCACGGCCTGGTCGTCTCCGTAGAAAACCGAGAGGCTGTCGGAGCATACATGGCAATCTTTGCTCAATCCATTGTCCGTCACACTCTCCCGGCTCTGTTCGGAATCCTTCAGGAAAACATCATCTTTTACAGAGAAATCTATCATTGTTATTACCCCTTGAGTTTTTTAGAAATTCTTGCACGCAATACAATGGCCGTCATGTTGAGAAGCAGAACCAGAACGATCAATGTCAGAACCATACCGAACTGCACGTGTCTGATCTCATCCACCATTTCGTGTTCGGTGGCCAGGTTGTAGATATTCCAGGGCAGCGCGGGGGTGGGATTCGTAAAGACCTGCGAGGGTTTCAGCGCCCGGCCGACGCTCACGGCGGCGGTAAAGATGATCGGTGCGGTCTCGCCGGCCGCCCGCCCCATGGAAATGATAATCCCGGTGATGATTCCCGGCAGGGCCGAGGGAAGAATAACGGTCAGAACCGTGCGCCATTTTCCGGCTCCCAATCCAAGCGACGCCTCTTTGTATTCCATCGGCACCGCCCGGATCGCTTCCTCCGACGAGCGTATCACCATCGGAAGGATAAGCAAACCCAGGGTCAGGGAACCCGCCAACACGCTCTTGGATTCGGACACACCGATGGTGTTGATGAAAAACGCCAGGCCGAACAGTCCGAATACGATGCTCGGAACGCCGGCCAGCGTGCTCACGAACGTGCGCAAAAGGCTCACCATCCAGTTGTCGGCGGCGTATTCAACGAGATAAATGGCGGACAGCACTCCCATCGGCACCGCGAAGATGATCGCGCCGAGCGTCAGATAAAAAGTGCCCAGTATCGCCGGCCAAATCCCACCGAAAATATTGGAATCGACGGGCTGATCGATCAAAAACTGCCAATAGAACTCCGTCCGGGGGCGCATCATCGCCTCGAAGTTGTTCTCGGCATACTCAAACAATCCTTCCAGGGCCGTGCCTTCGAATTCCTGGCTTCTGGGCTCATAGATGAGTTCGCCCATTCGGGTCGGGTCGCTGTAATCATACGTCTCGATATACAGCAGGTGGTGCAGCGAATGCCCGGCGCGATCCATCCTCGTCTGCCCATACCGATTGCGCGGCAGCGAAGCCCGTTCTTCGCCGGGGGCGGGGCCCAGAAGTTCCCGCACGGCATTCCGAAGCTCATCATACGAGTCGCGGTACTCTAAACGGTCAACAATACTCATCTCCTCCAGTTCCTGTTCAAACGCCTCGAGTTTTTCATAGACCGGCTCGCGCGCCGCCCGGGCCTTCCTCAGGTCTTCTTCCAGCTTATCTTTATTGCCGCGTTCAAAAATATCATCCTGCATCACCCGAAACTCGACGGTGCTGCGAAATACGAAAGCTCCCATGCCCCGCACAACAATAGGGGCTAAGAAAACAACCAGGGCGCCCGCCAGCAGGGCTATTGAGAGCCATCCTGTGCCCGTAAATGACTTATTCAGAATTTTTCGTGTTTCAATTTCCATGTTATATTTTTCTCCGAATATTACTCACCACGCATCTTCTTCCGGCTGCGCATCACGGCCCATTCACTCAGTAGATTCAACACAAAAGATATGACAAGAAGGCACAGGCCCATGGCGAAGAGCACATGATACCGGTCTGCACCCGTTATATGGTCGGCCTCGCCCATATCACCCGCGATCGTGGCCGTCAGTGTGCGCACCGGCTCCAGCAGGTTATACCACGGTTGCGGTATCTGGGCGGCGTTTCCGGACGCCATCCAGACCACCATCGTTTCTCCGATAGCGCGCATAAAGCCGAGGATCACAGCCGCGCAAATGCCGCTGCTTGCGGCGGGGATGACGACCCTGATCATTGTCTCGGCCCGCGTTGCACCCATCGCATAGCTCCCTTCGCGCAGGCCGCTCCCAGCAGCCTGCAGCGCATCCTCCGCGACACTGACAATTGTCGGCAGCGCCATGATCGCCAAAATAATCGAGACATTCAGTGCGTTGGTGCCGCTGGTGATCTGTATCGCGGCCAATTTTGAAAAAAGCGCAAAAAGAGCGATTATCCCCATCACTCCACCCCCAATCATCAAAGCGATACGCATATGGCGGCGCAGAGTCGGGCGGAATTTTGAGGAGGCAATGTCGGAAAACAATATCAAAACAATCAGTGTGACCGGTGCCAGGAAAACCGTGGTCACAACGGCCAGCAGCAGCCCGCCCATGTTCTGCATCATGGGGGCCAGCAGCACGAGCGCGAAAAAACCATACGCCACCGACGGTATGGCGGCCAGGATTTCAATGATCGGCTTGGCGATCTGGCGCGCCTTAAACGACAATATATCGCTCAGGCATACCGAAGCCGCCACGCCGACGGGCACGGCAATGAGGATCGAGGCCAGCGCCACAATTCCCGACCCGTAAAAAATCGCCAGCGCCCCGAAACGTGCATTCTCGGAGGATGGATACCAGTTGTTTTTGGAAAAGAATTCAACGAATCCCCGAGACTGAAAAAAAGGTATCGCATCGCGTCCGATGTAGAAAAAGATAAACAGCACGGCAATCGCCGAACTCGCCGTGATGAGCAGCAGGAAAAGGTGCATCAGCATCCCGCCCCCACGCCGGATTCGGCGCGCTCTCTCCGACATTACCAGACCGTCGATACTTGCCGGGTTACCATTCTTGCAGCTTATATAATTATTTTGTTCGTTTTCTTTCACTCTGCCAGGGTTTCCTCATCTTAATGCGTTACTATAATTTTAGCTCCATTAAATTATACGTCTTATAGCACCTCTGCTTACCCGCTGCTTCAGGCCCCAATGCACACCGCAAGAACGGGTTGCGCTGGGACCCGAACCCCGCCGCACATGCTGAAAAGCATGCGGCGGCGGGATGGGGAGAAATAAAGTTTAGTACTGCGTCTGAGGAACGAATCCAATACTTTCAACAAGCGACTGACCAACAGGTGTCATATGGATCGTTACGAACCGGTGCAGAGCGGAACCGAGCTCCGGATAGCCGTTGGTGAACATATAAAGAGGGCGCGCTATCGGATAGCGGCCGGTTGCGGTGTTGACAGGCGTCGGTTCAATACCTTCGACCGACACTCCCTTAACGGTTCGATCCACGAAACCGAGCCCGACATAACCGATGGCCCCGCGTGTGTTCTGCACGCGCGCACGGATGGCGCCGTTGCTTCCCACATACTCGGCATCGGCGGATATATCCTTGCCGCGCATGACAACGTCCTGCCACACACCGTAGGTGCCGCTGTTGGTATCGCGTGAGACTTTGACGATTCCCATATTCGGGCCGCCGACTTCATTCCAGTTGCGGATTTCGCCCGCGTAAATGTCGCGAATCTCGTCGAGCGTGAGATTGCCGACGGGATTGGCCGGGTGCACGACCGGCGCCAGTCCGTCGAGCCCCACGACATGGGCGACCGGGAAAACACCGTTTTCCACGGCGGCTTTGAATTCTCCCTCTTTCATCCATCGCGAGGCCTGGCCGATATCGCATGCCCCGTTGATGAGGCTTTTGATCCCGTTACCGCTGCCCGACTCACTGACCGTGACATTGACGCCGGGATTTTCTTCCATAAAGTATTCGGCAAAAGCCTTCGAGATCGGGCCGACGGTGGTCGATCCGTCGATCACCAGTTCCGTTTCATCTGCTGAAGCAAACGGTACGGCCAAAAACATCCCTGCAAGCAACGTCAAACAAACTTTTCTGAGCATCTTCATAATCATCTCCTAAAATTGTGTTAAGTGAACTGCGAACAAGTTTCTTTTCTCTCTGTCCGACTTTTTTGTAAAATTATCCTGCCCTCTTCTCGTCCGCCGGGCAGTGCAGCGGTTGGCGGAATGTGTTCCGCGTGATTCTTATTTTCATACATTAAACTTGAAAAGTGTTCAATCTGAATGAGATTAATGTTAGAATTGTGTTAATTTTTTACTTGAGCATTGTTGATCACCTCCCTGCAAGAGTTTTGATGTTGATCACGGGGGAGCGTCTATTTCCAGCTCCCCCCGTGTTCACATCAGGTTTACCGACGACCTGCCCAACCTGATTTTTTTATTAGAAATCGAAACGGGAACCGATTGCAACAGCAGTTGCATCGTTATCGCCGTCCGTCTCTTCCGTGTAATTGAATTCAACAAATGCACGCAACCCACCGGTTATTTTGTAGTCGGAGCCAAGGGACGCCATTATTTCATCTGACACATCATCATCCAAAAAAGCTCCTCCCAAATAGCCGTACATGGATGCTTTATCCAGGCTGTATTTGCCGGATATACCGGCTTGAGTTCCATAATCGTTCTGTGTTTCGAGCGCAAGGGCCAAATCAAGCCCGTCGATGATGGCCAGTTCAGCAGCGGCGCCAAAAATGGGGTCGCCCTGACCAAACTCGTCCTCATCCTGGTTAATGGCTAAATTAAGTTTCACCATCTCATGAACAGGCACGCTTGTTCCGGCCTGGAAATTAAAAGCCTGGCTTAAATCGTTTGCTTTATCCTTCTCTTGATGCGTGAGCATGATTCCGAAGCTTACTTCCTCAATAGTGTTATAGTAAGCGAGATTCCTGCCTTCATCATGATCATCTCCCCGGGAATAATAGTCCCAGACACTGCTGCGACCCAAGTCGCTGATACCGCTGACATAATCATCGAACACACCTTCGAACTCACCGGCCCGTATGTCGCCGAAATCACCTTTCAGACCGAAATAAGTGTGACGTGGATTAAAATCAGCAGTCCTGGTACTGCCGTCGAATCGGGCCTCAAACCGCCCGTAAGTGCTGAGCCCGTCGCCTATGTCATGAGATCCCTTCAGTCCCAATCGGGAACCATTATTTTGGAATCCGGTATATTGAGTCTCCGAGTTTTCGGTTTCATGCACAAAATTAACGACCAAACGACCATACATGTCGAGCTTCGTTTCGTCATTTTCATAAAGCGTATTAGCGCTCACCGGCAAGGCAGCGGCAAAAAGCGCACATGCTGCTATTTTTACGGCTTTTTTTCTCAAATTCATCTTGTTTATCTCCTAAAAAATCTTTTTTCCTTAGTTTCGAAATAACGTGTTCAATAGATTCAACTCTTTTATATTTATTATTTTGTCAATGTTATTTAGCCATGACATTACCCTCCAAAAATGGTTTTAAGACGGATCACTCTAACATGATTGCTGCGTTACATAATTTTTATTTGGGATCATTTTAGAAATTTGCTGTTTGTGTCATGTGCGGATTATGTTAATTTTATGTTGATTTTCCCCGGCCAATATTTGGCTTCATTTTCGCCCACGGATATATACATTCCATTTTATGGAGTTCCTTCGTGAAAGAATACCGGGCCTTTAACCGCTCCCAGCGCCCGGTCGGCCTGCGGGAACCGATAAATTTTCACCGCAGATATTGCAATTTTCGGCGCTGAGCGCTGGGATCGGGGAGTGGGGCCGCTGCCGGACGCTTCGCGTTGGTTTACTGGGATGTCGATGGGAGTTTGTAGAATCTCCAACAGGTGTTAGCACAATATTCAATCTTATTGACATTCTTCGGAAGCTGTTCTCAGAGCAAGCAGATTTTGCTTTTTAGCTCCCGGTGGCACAACGCAGCCGGAACTGAGGATGTAGCGGCTGCTGTCAACCTGGCCATGTTTGATGCAGAGCCGTGCCTGCCGGGCTATTTCTTCGGCATCGGCACGTACAAAATCCAGTGTGTTCACGCCACCGATGAGGGTGATTTCCTGGCCGGCTTTTTCGCGTGCCTGGGCAACCGTGAATCCGCCCAAGGGGTCCAGAGGGCCGATACCGTCCAATCCGGTCTGGACCAGATCATGCATGATGGGCATGATATCACCGCAAATGTGGCAGTATATCTTCACCTCGGAATTATACCGGTGAAGTTCACTGCAAACCGCTTTCATGTGAGGGAAAATGAATTGGCGCCAGAGGTTCGGCGAAATGACCGACATGTTGGCTAATGAATCGTTCAAACGCAAAATGCAAAGTCCCTCATCGATGCAGAATTTGCCGCGTTCGACGGCATATTCTACTCCTCTTTCCATCACGGAATGCACGAGAGGGGGGTTGTCAATAAGGTCGAACAGAGCCTGCTCGATGCCGCGGAAGTCAATATACCATGCGAGAGTCGCCGTATCACAATCGCCGATGAGGGCGATCCGATCTGCGGCATGATTTTTTGCCGTTTTAAGTCTGTCTCTGAAAGCAGAAGACCAAAAATCACGGTCCGGAACCGCGAGACGACGTGCATCGGCCCGGGAGTTAATGCGGGGCTCTTGATGCTTGCGAAAGGCCCTGAAAGCAACATCCGCAGGATTTTCGATGGAAAAATCTTCGGCCCGGTCAAGATGAGTTGCCCAGCCGCCGGACATATCAATAGCCCCGATGCGGCGCCCTTCAGCATCTTCCTCGATTACTTGCCCATTGACGTTCCGGGTTATACGTTCTGGAATAAAGAAAAGGCGCGCCGCATCACAGCCTGTTTCAAGTGCGGCGTCAATCACACATAATAAAGCCTGACGGGGCTCTTCGATAATCGCACATGGGGCGGTTCCGGTCAACCCGGCAGCCAGATTAAACCATATTTTGGGTACCACGGGGCGCCTTTCTGTGGCTTTGCCGTTAAATGTATCGAGCAGTAACTGCAGGGGGTTCATTTTGTGTTTTGTCCTCATCGATCATAATTGTTAAGTTTTTCCTTCACGTTCATCTTCTCTTCCCGGCAGATGTGAAAAAGGGGGCGGAGGTAATGGTTTCAATCTCTTATTTTTCTACATACAGTACATGAATACCCCATTTCCCCTCCTGCAATTCCAAAATTCCCTCTGCAGATACCGGTATCGCGGCCTCACGCAGCAGGTCCACGCACGGGCCGACAGGACAGATGGAGCGTTCAAATTGCAGGCGGACGCGTTCGACGTCGGGCGGTGTAAACACGAACACAAGTCTTCCGCCGTCATGAGCGGTGCTGTGTCGAATAACTACAGCATCCTGTGATGGCGGCGTGCAGTCCAGAACCCGGACCGGTATGCTCACCTTTGCTTCCTCAACAAGCGCGGCGATCATCGACTCGAATTGTGCGGCGATTGTGGGATGCCCGGGCAGCATACCCAGGTAAGCGTCACCTAAGTAGCTTCCAAGGGCAATTATACGGCCACGGCCAAAGGAGGAACAGGCTGTGAGGCCGTTGCCGGATGCCCTGACCCTTTCGGCGTCGTGGTCAGCGGCGCGCAGGGGGGTTAGCCATTGCACGGCCGCCGGAGAAAAGGTGTGGCGGTCGATCTCGATATCCAGGCAGACCGGTTCCGTGTTGTCATCACTGGAGCAGGGCAGAGCGCGGCGTCCGATCTCCTGAATGCCGCTCCATTCCGCCAAAGGCCGCTCTTCGGGGTAACGGTAGATACCGTTGGGGGCGAAGGCGCCGGTCTCGCTCTCGACCACAAGCGTGCCGCCTTCGGCGACAAAACGTTCAAGCGCTGCAGATACGGTTTCATCCATGACGATACAACGGGGCATGAAGAGCATATCGAGACCGTTCAGCTTGTCCAGATGGCATTCCTCAACAATTGTATAGGGGATCTGCTGGCGTAATAAAGCTCTCGCATACCCGCAAACGGCATTCATAGGACGTTGGGCATGGCCTTCCTGCGCCCAGTACAGGTAGTAGGCCTGCGGTGAAAAGAAGATGCCGACCCTGGCTTCAAAAGGTTTGTGAGATTTTAGCAATTCTTCATTTTTCCTGACAATCTCAGCGGTGCGGCGCATTGCGGCGATCCGTTCTTCACTGTTGCCGTCATTGCCGGCCAGGCCGAATCCGGACGATTCACGCCCGAACACTTCATCACGCCAGCACCAGAACAAGATGCTGTCCGCCCCAACGCTGAGTCCTTCCCAGAGCCAGCGCTGCTGCATGGCGGCGGTAACCGGCGGAGCGATGTGAAAACCGATGTTGGAACGAGCGCCCTGCAGCTCGCTCAGCCATTTGAGTTTTTTACCACCGGCGGCGGCCATGAAGTCCAGGCGCATCGAATAGCCATCGCCGACGGCCTTCTGCCAGGCGGGGAAACTGGATACGCCGATGCCGTCGGTGTGATCCGCCAAAAACCAATCGTTTCCACGGTGCAGAGCGGTGGCGGGCTCGCGACTGGTGAAGCTGTCGGAGCCGTGTAAAATCGACGGGTGGGCACCGTGCACGGTGACCGGACGGTCCGGATCGAGCGTTTTAATGAGTGAAAAGCGTTTACGCGCGTGCTCATCCGAGCGCCAGGTAAGAAAATGTTCAAAGGCCATCATCTCGGTATAGGTCCTGTCAGGATATCTTCCCGGGTCAACATCCTCCCAGCAGGAGTAGCGCCGATCCCACGCCCGGTTCAGAGCGTCGAGTCCGCCGAACTGCTTATCAAGCCAGGATCGGAATTCGGCGATGGCGGCCTCGCTGTAATCGACCAATCCGCCTGAATGAACGCGCCAGCGCAGTTCGTTCCAGGCATCCCAGCCTGCGAGGTTCTTCCGTGACCTGTAGCGTTCGACCACCGCCGTGAAGAATCGGCTCATGCGGTCCCAAACGCCGGAATGACTGATGCTGCCGCCGGGTGTAAGGCCGAAGTGCGTCTCTTGACGGTTGGTGGAGACGACCTTTCGGCCGTCGGCGGTGATCATTTCACTCCCGGGCACTTTGCGGTGAATCCAGTGCGGGTGGATTGCTGCGA
>JAGYMJ010000286.1 GCA_018400625.1 Planctomycetota bacterium | reverse complement strand
GGACGCTTGAAAGCGTCCACTACGAGCCGTGTTTTCGGCCAGGGCCCTAGCCGCCCTGTTTTGAGCGCTTCTCCGCACAAGTAACCGCTGCCGGCGCCCGTGCTTGCTTGGATTTCAGCAGACTTTCCGCCTCAACACTGAACACATGCGCGAAGCGTCCGGCAGCGGTGGGCAGAACAAAAATTTCACGCACCATGCCCCGTCCGGTCGCCCTGTTTACGAATGTATTCTGAGTCAAATTTTAAGCTTTTTTTTTTCTTTTCGGTTAAGACCTGTTTTTTGATTATTTTCCTTCTTGGGGATATAATAGGTTGGAATTTTTAATATTTCTGAAATGAATATATCTGGTAATATGGTTAACCGTTTTCAAATAAGTCTTGTCCTGGTGGTTGTTATTAACACTGCAATGCTGCTGTGGCTGCTTTTGCATGATCCGGCCGAAGGATTGGATTGGCGTGTGCCCGGAATGGATGACAGACCACCGCCGGAAGCTTATTCCGGGCCCGTTAAAATTGAAGGTGAACTCACTTCTTTCGATGTCGGGATTCCCGATTTGGACGGGCGATGGGAGCAGTATCGGAATAATACCCGGGATGGTATTGCCCGGGATGAAGATGGACTCTCCAGAGAGTGGCCGGACGGTGGTCCGCCCGTTGTGTGGTCGTTGGATGTGGGGGAGGGATATGCTGCTGCTGCGATAATGGATGGAAGGGTCTATGTGATCGATTATGACCGGGAGAACCAGGGCGACCTGATACGGTGCCTTTCGCTGGAAACCGGAGAGGATATATGGCAGTATTTTTACCCGATCCAGGTCAAGCGCAATCACGGCATGAGCCGGACGATTCCGGCGGTAACCGAAGATTTTGTCGTTACTATCGGGCCCAAAGCCCATGTCACTTCTCTTGGTGCGGAAACGGGCGAGTTTTTGTGGATGCTGAACCTCGAGGCCGAATACGGTACTATTGTCCCCCAATGGTACGCCGGTCAGTGTCCATATATCGACGAAGAAGGGCGTGTTATTCTTGCACCGGCCGGTGAAGAAGTGCTCATGATGGCGGTCGATGGCGCGACCGGAAAAACCCTTTGGGAGACACCCAACGTGCCGGGTTGGAATATGACGCATTCCTCGATCGTGCCGATGGAGTTTGGCGGACGGGAAACATATGTCTATTGCGCGGACGGCGGAGTCGTCGGCGTGTGCGCCGAGAGCGGAGAGCTTTTATGGCATAGCGATAAATGGCGGATACGGATCGCTACCATCCCCTCACCGGTGATTGTGGGGGAGGATCGCATATTCCTGACCGGTGGATACAACGCGGGGAGTGTGATGCTGCGGCTGGTTGAAAACGAAGACGGGATAGAGGTCAAGGAAGATTTCAGGCTTACCGCACGTGAGTTTGCCTCCGACCAGCAAACGCCGATACTCTATGAAAATCATATCTATGCCGTCAGGCCGGACGGACGGCTCGCATGTATGGATACGGACGGTGAGCCGGCATGGACAAGCGGGCGGGGGACGAATTTTGGATTGGGGCCGCTTCTGATCGTCGATGGGTTGCTGTATGTGATGGACGATGGGGGTGTTTTGACACTGCTGGAAGCCGATCCGTCGGGCTATAAGGAACTTGCCCGGGCCGAGGTCATGGACGGACATGAGGCCTGGGGGCCCATGGCGCTTGCCGACGGACGGCTGATAGTGCGGGATATTACGCAGATGATCTGCCTTGATGTTAATGACAGGTAATTGCTAAATTCAAGGTAAGTCCTCAGTGAACCACGTTGATTGGTGGTTCCTACCGCCGGGCGAGGCCGGGGTGGGGC
>JAGYMJ010000285.1 GCA_018400625.1 Planctomycetota bacterium | reverse complement strand
AGCGTGAAACAGTCCAGCCACAGGCTGACCTTCGCCAGTTCCACCGCCATCGGGTTCAGGTCAACCCCGTAGATGCATCGCTTCATCACATGCCGCTTCATGAGATTCACATCGTTCAGATGCTCCGGGTTGATCGAGATATCCTGTTCGTCCATTTCCCGGAGTATCGTGCGGCGTGTTTCTTCAAGCAGCCCGCCGACCGGGTTCCAGGGGAAAGCGTTCAGAAACTCGATGAGCCGGTGCGTGATAATATCGACGGCCTCGACAAGGAAATGGCCGCTGCCCATAGCCGGGTCGAGCACCTTGATGTCAAAAATTTCGTCAACCACCTCGCTGTGTTTTTCAAACGCTTCCCGGGCGGCATCGGCGTCGGTAGAGTTTTGTTTGACTTCCGCACTTTGCTGCAAGGTTCTGAATGTTTTCTGGGCCTCGCGCAGTTTCGGGCGCAGCCCCTGCACCTTATCGTCAATAACCGGGCCGACGGTATGCTCGACGATATAGTCCACGATGTATTCCGGGGTATAATACGAACCGCTGGCCTTGCGTTCGCCTTTATCGTTTTCGAGATAGACCTCCCCTTTGCGGGGACCATAACTGACAGTGGTCGCCCGGGCATTGTCCAGTTTCTGAAATTGAGCTTCGGACAACTCTTCTTTCGGCTTATATCGGTAAGTGTTTTTTTCCTTGACGACGCAGAGGTCCTTGTCGGCAACCCGCACCTTAAATTCCAACAGTCCTTCATAGATTGATCCGAGCTGACGCACACCAAGTGATTTATAATCGATGAACACAAGCTCAAGAGTTTTCTCATCCAGATCGCGGGCCATATGATCGAGCCCGAATGCCAGGTGGAGGTCGGATATGGGGTTTTCGGAGAGGAATGCCGCCGTTCGTGATTCCGCACCGGCATCTTTTTTCGCCGGTTCACTAACAAAAAGACCGCCGTTGTAGGTGGGCACATTGTATTGCCGTGCGCCCTTATCGACAACTTTAAACAGTTCCATGAGGCGGTCATAAAGAGCTGTTTTCTGATGGCTGTAAGTGGTTTCGAGGTTTTCGTTCACTCGATCCTTGAGTTTTCCGGCATTGCCGGCAATTTCACTTTTGAGCCTGGCGAGAGATATCGTATGGTATCCTCTCCTCTCGCGAACCGGGAGCATATTGCGGCTTTCAGCGTAAAGAAGAAAAAGCAGGCGGTAGAGAAAAGAGAGCGTGGCCTGGTAAACCTCCTCGAGTTCTCCGTCCGTCAGCTCCGTGGCACAGCGTCCGTTTTGGGCACAGATACTGTTGATAAAGCCGCGGGCGAAATGGGGGAATATCCGTTCAAAAACGCGATCTTTGAGCTGTCCTTCCAGCTTTTTGGCATATTCGCGGCTCTGCTGCAGGACTCGGTCGAGAAAGCATACCTTTTCGTCCTCCTTTCTCTTGCTTTCAAATGCCTTGGCGCGGAAAAACAAATAAAAGTAGCGGAAAGCTGTTGCCGCATCCGCCTCGCCTCCGCCCAGAATTTCCGGCAGGTCCACCTGGTAAAACCGCGTGGCCATCGAATGGGTTTTTGTGGTGTAAAGTCTCCAGAGGCGCCCATTGGTCACAATGGCAAAGGGGATGTCGGCAGAACGCAAGAGACTGACAACGCGAAAAGCGGGGTTCTCTTCCGGTGCGTTTTTATCACGGTAGTCTTTGGCATCGAGCGCACGTTCAAAAGGGTATTTTAAACAGAGACATACGGGCTGTTGGGTTGTTTTGGATTGTGGATCGCCTTTGTAGAGAACATAGTAGGGATAACTTAAAGCCTCATCTGAAGTTTTTTCCTCGGTGGAAAATCCCAGTTTTTCAAAAACGGACGAGATGAATTTTTCGTGGTCGGCTTTACTATCATTATCTTTTGTCAGGCAGGAATTATAAACATTCTGCAGAGCGTAGAAGGTATTTTTAACATCCTCACTCCATTCAGGCATTTCCGGCACCCGTTCGTTGAGGCAATAATCGCTGAAAAGGGCACGATTATCGAAATATGGCTCGGACCATTCGGCGGTATCAAAAGCGCTGCAAAGTTTTTCATACTGGTCCAAAGGATCAACGCCGGTATATGTCAAGCGTCGCAGCACCCGCAAGGTGACCTTGTCCGGATTCTGTCTATCTACGGTAAGAACACGTGGCCGGGCTTTAACGCTTGCCCGGTTTTGCTCCCCTGCTTTCCGATCAGGCTGGATACGCTGCAGAAGAACAAAATCGATCCGTTCATAATCATCGGTCAGCACTACAAGGAAGTCGGAGGCAAGGCGACATAAACTGTTCATCAATGTCTGAGTATGGGCCACGGTCACTGACTTGATCTCCACCAGAAGAACCCGCAGCATGCCCTCTTGGTTGGCGATTTCCTCAATATGCTTAATTGCATTTTTTAAATTTGAGTCGTTAATACCGAGGCTATCGGAAGTTTGAATCGTACGTTCCTGCACATTATAGCCAAGCAAATCAAAAAAATTTGCTATGCGGTCTCTTGAATCGAAAGCGAGGACGTGATTTTTCGCAATTTTTTGATCAAGCATTTATATTCCGCTAACAAAAAATTTAGTTGTAAATAGATTTCGTATTCCAGCACCCTCTTAAACTCAAGCATACAAAATGGTGTCAACCACCGTAAATATTCAGTGAACCCCGTCTCACTTGATCCCCACCGTGCCCTGTGCC
>JAGYMJ010000284.1 GCA_018400625.1 Planctomycetota bacterium | reverse complement strand
TGTTAAAGTTATTGTCGTGCATAAATACGCCTCCACGGGGCAAGCCCGGCGGTAGGAACCACCAATCAACGTGGTTCACTGAGGACTGAGCCTTGAGTTGTTTGCCAATAGCGTCAGTATAACATAAAATGGTAATTCAGCAAAAATCAGTAAACGAACTATTGTAACTTGAACCGGCAGAATAGGGACCACCTTTTTTGAGAGGAAAAATATGATGAAGTCGTTTTTTAATGTCAACGGGTGTATAGGGCGAGGGGCGTACGAAAAACCGGAATTCCCAACGGCCGGGTCGTTGGTTGAGCATTTGGATTACCTCCAAATCGACAGATCATTGGTGTGGCATGTTGAGGCCCGTGACCTGAATCCGATGAGAGGTAACAGACGTTTGTTGCAGGAAATAACGGATTCCGGAAAGCAAGAGCGCCTCCACCCTGCGTTTGTCATCACTCCCGCCTGTTTCTTTGAAGAAGGTGTCCTGGATTTTTTGTGCAGGCATTTCAGTTCCGGACGTGTGCGCGCCCTGCAAATGGCCCCCCAAACGTCCCGGTTTGAAATCAGAGAGACAGAACGTGTGCTTGGTCAATTGGCGAGATTTGAACCGGTGCTGCTCTGGAACTGCGGTGAAAAAAAGAGTGAACTCGATATGCGGGATATTGAGCATCTGGCCAAGGTGTTTCCGAAAGTTTCTTTCGTATTAACACAAAAGAGTTGGAGTGGTTTCAGCAGAATTCTGGACCTGATGTGGCGATGCCCCAATGTTTATGTCGATACCTCTAAATTGCATATGCGTGATGCTCTGGGACTGCTGACGGAAAATTTCGGTGCCGACCGTGTGCTTTTCGGGTTGAGCTATAAAGCGGACTATGGGGCGGCTATCGGCGCACTGATGCATGCGGGTTTAACCAGCGATCAAGGCGAGCTTATTGCCCACGGGAATATCGAACGGCTATTGAAAATTGAGCCGGTGGCCAAAAATCTTTACCGAACTCCTGAAATATTAAAGAAAAAAACTCTTTGGAATGATTTCAGGGCCGGTAAGCCGGTAAAAAAGGAGGTTGAAGTGCTCGATGCGCACGGCCATACTCCACCCCATACGCGCGGTTGGGTGATGAAAAAACAGAACATCGGGAACAGTCCCGCGGAATTAAAAAAGAAAATGGATGCATTAGGGGTCAATAAACTGGTCCTTTCTTCGGAGTTGGCACTCTTTGGTGAATGCGTATCCGGAAACCGTGAGGCGGAAAAGATTTTCATGCCGCACCGTGATCGATTTGCAGGCTATTTTGTATTCAATCCATTGTACGGCGAGGAACTGACGCCGGCTATGGACGATTTTTTTAAGCGAGGATTCTTTGTCGGGTTTAAGCTTTTGCCCAGTTATTGGAAAATACCATCTACCGCCCCGTCCTATGCCGAACTTTTTAAGCCTGTATGGGAATATGCCCATCAACATAATCTGCCCATATTGCTCCATACCTGGGGTAAGGTCAACTTCCTGGCGGATATTGTCAAGAAATATCCCAACGCAAATTTTTTACTCGGACATTCCGGCGGCACGACCGGTGGGCGGTTGGAGGCCGAAGCGCTGGCACTGGAATATGATAATGTTTATTTAGAATTCTGCGGCAGCTTCTGCACACCGCGTCCTTTTGAAACTTCAATGCAGATTGTCGGCAAAGAAAGGGTGCTGTTCGGTTCGGATACAAGCGCACATGATCAGGCATGGGAACTTGCACGTTACCTGTCCCTGCCAATTCCGGATGAGGAGCTTAGACCGGGATTAGCAGCCAATCTGCGCAAAATAATGAACGTATAATCAGAGTTTTGCCCCTGAAAACAGGCCGCCTGCCGGCAAGGTATGCCCCCGCCGTCCCTGTTCCGGTAGCGCAAGAGCCACCCCATGCCCCCGCCGACCTTGAGTCGGTGGAGCAAAAGATCAGTCCCATCGCCGCTCCCTCCGCCTCCCCACCCACCGTTCCCTGCTCTCCGCTCCCCGCCTTCCGCCCGCCGCCCCTGTTCCGTTTGCGCAAGAGCCCCCCGATGCCCCCGCCGACCTTGAGTCGG
>JAGYMJ010000283.1 GCA_018400625.1 Planctomycetota bacterium | reverse complement strand
GCGGTAACGTGTTTCACTGAATATTTACCATGAGTCGATCGCCTCTCTACGCTGTTTTCTTTGTATGATAGTCATAGCAGTGCTTTCACATTGTATACTTTTTCATTCATTCTGTTTTAAGATAATAATAGAGGAGAAATGAAATGCCCCAACTTTCCCTGGGTATTCCTAAAGGCAGCCTTCAGTCATCAACAGTGGAGATGATGGGTAAAGCCGGTTACCGTGTTGAAATACGGTCTCGTTCATATTTTCCGGCCGTCGATGATGATGAACTTGATCTTCGTCTCATTCGCCCCCAGGATATGTCCCGATTTGTTGAAAAAGGCGTTATAGATGCTGGATTAACCGGCGCTGACTGGGTCGCTGAAAATGAAAGTGATGTTCAACAGGTCGCCGAACTTGTTTACGCCAAGCAGCAACTCGTACCTGTCAGGTGGGTTGTCGCCGTCCATGAAAATTCACCCATTAACAGTATCGCCGACCTGCATGGTAAGCGTATAAGCACGGAACTGGTAAACGTTACCCGGAAGGCACTGGAGGAAAAAGGGGTGGAGGCGCATATAGAGTTCAGCCACGGCGCCACCGAGACCAAAGTTCCTGATCTTGTTGATGCTATAGTCGATCTGACGGAAACCGGGTCGAGTTTGCGCGCTAATAATCTGCGTATTGTTGATACAATAATGAAGAGCACGACTGTTATGATTGCCTCCCAGTCGGCCTGGCAGGATGTTTGGAAAAAGAAGAAAATGGAAAATCTTGCCATGCTTTTTCAGGGTGTGATGGTTGCGCAAAATAAAGTCGGGCTCAAAATGAATGTGGCGAAAGAAGATTTGGAGGATGTCCTTGCGGTACTGCCGGCATTAATGAAGCCAACTGTAAACGATCTGGCGTCCGGATCCGGTTATGCTATCGAGACCGTTTTGGATGAGAAAAAGGCCCGTGACCTCATCCCTTCTTTAAAACGTGCCGGCGCCAGCGGTATTATTGAATATGCTCTTAACAAAGCCGTGGTTTGAAAATATATGCCGGATTTTATTTTTCAAGTGAGGAGAGGATAAGTAATGGTTGAAGGAAACTCATATGACGTGGTTATTATAGGCGCCGGCCCCGCCGGACTCGGTGCGGCTCTTTACGCCGGACGTGCGTTACTCAAAACGTTAATCATTGATAAGATGGGCCCCGGCGGACAATTAGCTCTGGCTTATGACGTTGACAATTATCTTGGCTTTGAAAAAGGAATAACCGGTGTTGAACTCACCGAAAAAATGAGTGATCATGCTCAAAGATTCGGCGCCGAGATGAAGATTGAAACGGTCAATGATATCTTCACAAATGGAGAGCGTAAAAAAATTGTTACCAGGAAAGGAGAATACGAAGCTCCGGTTGTCATGATTGCCTCCGGTGCGTCACATCGCCAATTAGGGGTGCCGGGCGAAGAAGAATTGGCCGGGTCCGGGGTGAGCTATTGTGCAACTTGCGATGGAGCTTTCTTCAGAGAAAAAAAACTCGTTATCGTCGGCGGCGGGGACTCCGCTTTAACTGAAGCTTTATTCCTGACTCGCTTTGCTTCACATGTTGAGCTTATCCATCGGCGTAAGGGCTTTCGGGGACGCCCTGTGAATGTTGAAAATGCAAGAAAAAACAATAAAATCGATTTTACCCTGGACAGTGTTGTCGAAAAAATTGAGGGGGTTAAAAAAGTTGATGCTGTCAGTGTGAGAAACGTGATAAGTGGTCATACTTCGCGTATCGATTGCGATGGTGTTTTTATTTCCATCGGGCATGATCCCAATACGGACTACCTGACCAACAGTCTGTCCGGCTATGCCGGCAGGACCGTGCCGGTGGATATGAATATGGAGACGGATATAAAAGGTCTATATGCCGTAGGTGATGTAAGAATCGGTTCCTACCAGCAGGTCGCTACGGCCGTAGCGGACGGTGTGATTGCTGCAATGCATGCTGAAAAAACATATTTTTAGCTGATATTCTCTTTTCTTTGCCATTTTGGATTAACATAAAATGAGTTTTAGCGGTAAAGATTCCCCAATCTTACGGGAATTGGCCAAGCGTTACCTTCGTATCTGTAACCTCCCGATCCAGGATGAAAGGCGGAGGCTATGGCGTCGGCACAACAGCCTGGAATCTACACGTCCACTCATCTATGTCAGAGCATTTGCATGGAAAGAAATGCCGCAGTCCCAATGCCTATGTCGGGATCCTTTCCTCCGAAAATATGAAAACTTCTTTCGTCATCGCCTTTTTTGGCATGGTCTTAACGATGATTCAGTATTTGAGCCATGGGTGACGGTTGATGCCGTACATAAGTGCACGGGGTGGGGGATAGCCGGCGAAAAGTCCTTCAGTGGAAGTTCCGGCGGTTCGTTCAAGATCGATTACCCGCTTAAAACACTGAATGATAGAGAGAAACTGCGCATTCCGAGGCATGAAATCGATGAACGTAAAACCGCTGAAAAATACGGTTGTCTGGCCGAGATCATGGGTGATATTATTACCATAAATGTTGATAGGGGACCTGCTTATCGAATGTGGGCCGGAGACCTGTCCACAACTTTGGGATATTTAAGGGGCATTGAGCACTTCATGATGGACATGATAGATAACCCCACATGGTTGCATCGTTTAATGAAATTCCTCTCCGATGGCGTCTTAAAAACACATGATGAAGCCGAGGCGGCAGGCGATTGGGGATTATGTGCGCACCAGAACCAGTCAATGCCGTATGCCCTGGAATTAAAGCCGCCCGCTGCAAACATCAACGGAGTCAGACGCAGTGAACTATGGGGGTATATGGCGGCCCAGGAGTTCACGGGTGTATCACCTCAGATGCATGAAGAGTTTTTGCTGCAATATCAATTACCTCTACTCAAAAAATTCGCCCTAACCGCTTACGGCTGCTGCGAAGACCTCACTGATAAAATTGATATGCTGCGTAAAATACCTAATCTCCGCCGTATCGCGGTGTCACCTTTTGCCGATGTGCGGAAATGTGCTCAACAGATCGGAAATGATTACGTGCTCAGCTATCGGCCAAGCCCCTCTGATATGGTGAGTTATGGTTTGGATAGCGAACGCGTGAAAAAAATCCTGCATGAAGACCTTCATCATTGTATCGACTCTCATGTCGATATTACTCTTAAAGACGTAGAGACGGTTCAGCGTGATCCCAACAGGGTAAGGAACTGGGTAAAAATCGTCCGGGAAGTGATTGATGAAATTTTTTAACAGGAGATTATAAATTGGTTGTACCGACAAATCCGCATCAGAGGGGAATAATTAAACGTTACTACGAAAACAAAGAAGACTTGATGCTGCATAAATTATCGGAGATCATTTCCGATCTCTATTTATGTGAAAATTCAAAGAAGGAGGCCAAGCTTTGGAAAAGTGC
>JAGYMJ010000282.1 GCA_018400625.1 Planctomycetota bacterium | reverse complement strand
GGCACGGTGGGGATGCTACAGGGTTCACTGAGGTCTTACAAACGACGCACTTCACTGAATATTGGCGTAAAGAGAGATCTAATTCAAAAGAGGAGAAAGATATGCGAACTTGGTGGCTGAAATGCATGATAGCGGCAGTATTGTTGGGCGCTTTTTTTGAAACAACATCATACGGCGATGAGTTCTTTGTCCGCCTGGATGGTGATGATGGGAATGACGGCCGGAGCATGGAGACGGCGTTCGCCACGATCCAGCACGGTGTTGATGCCTTGGAACATGGCGCCACGCTGACCATCGGGCCGGGCGAGTATTTTGGATTCGTTCAGCGGGAGCATCTGGGCAGCCTGGAAGAAGATACGGTTATCCGCGCGGATATCCCCGGAACCGTGCTGCTGCGGGGCGACGTGCCGGCGCCCGCGTTCGAGCCGGTAGAAGGCTACCGTTTCGTCTATGGCACTGATTTCGACCAGCAGGCCCACGCCGTCAACGAGGTGGATACCCTGACGATCTTCGAGCCGGTGTCGAGCTTGACGGACCTGGAATTCATGCCCGGCTCAATGTATTACGATGAGGGGCAAAAGCGACTTTATATATCCACTTCCGACATGCAGCCGCCGGAAAAACATCATTACACGGTCTCCGTCATCGATAATCACGGTCTGTTCCTGCATGAACCCCGGCGGGTGATTGTGGAGGGTATAGCGGCCACCGGTTTCCGAAAGAACGGTATCATGCTGGGCAGCCCGCGGCGGTGTGTTGTCCGCCGATGTACCGCTTTTCTCAACCGCCAGGGGCTGGTGGCCGACAGCGGCGTGTTTTCGCGCTACCATATCAACGAGAAAGGGGTGCCGGTTTACCGCAGCAGAGTGAGGGAGGTGGACGATACGGACGAGCCGGGCGGGAACATCATCGAACAGAGCAAGGCGTATGGAAACATGTCGGTCAATATCGTGTTTTATAATTCCAGCGACGATATGATCAGCGACTGCGTCTCTTTCGGCAGCCCCGGGCACGGGCTTCGCCATTACGGCGGGTTGCGCGGGCCGGCTGTAGCCCGCAACAATCTGCTCTGGGGCAATAATGTCGGCATGGATATCAAGGGTGGGGGAATCGTTGATGGTATCCAGCACGGCCACGGCGTGGGGGAGCGCAACATATCGCTGGGCGGGCGTATAAATAGTGTCGCGCACGTCAGCCATAACATGTTCAGCCGGGAAAACCGGTACAACCCCGATCCCGGCATTGATAATATCCGTTACGATCTGGAGGCTCATGATACCCGCTACCAGGAATTTGCCGACCCGGATAATCTGGACTTCCGACTGCAGGCGGATTCAAAGTTCCGCGGCGCCGGACCCGACGGCTCGGACCGCGGCCCCTTTCAATATGAAGCCAATATATTTTACGTAAAACCCGATGGTGACGACGCGGCCGACGGCCTGTCCACGGAACGCGCCTGGCGCACACTGGCGCATGGGGTGGAGAACCTGAATCCTGGTGATACGTTGTACCTCGAGCCGGGTACGTATGAAGGCGACCTGTCGCTTGCGGCCGGAGCGCCTGACAGCGAACTCGTCTATCTGCGCGGCCGCGGCACCGGTGACGTGGTGGTCAAGGGCGCATTGCATCTCGCCGATACCGCCGGGTTGACCGTGGAACGCCTCAACTTTACCGGCACTGTACACCTCCGTAATAGCCGCGATATCACGTTCAGTAACTGCCGGTTCAAAAATATCGGAGCTGATCGTGTCGATGGTCTGGAGATCACCCATTCGGAGTTCAGAGGGTCCGGGCGGCCGGCTTTGGATATGAAGGGATCATCGGGAGTTTATCTCAGCGGAAACATTTTCAACAACGACCACGACCCTGCTGTCCGCACGGATACCATCGAAGCGGTGAAGTATGCGGACTACAACAGTTACAGCGATGCCGACCGGGTGTGGGAGGTTGACGACTCAACGATGTCCCTGGATACGCTCCGCCCCCGGCATGGCCGCTATTCGCATATCCTTCAACCGGCGTTCCATGAGAAAGAGGATGAGGATGTGTGGGCTGTAGAAAACGAGCATCTTTTTGCCGCCGGCGGTCCCCACGGCATGCCCCTGGGCACATACCAGCTATTCAAGGGGGAAAAAGTGCATCTGTCCGATCCGGTCGTGTATTCCGTTACGCCCACATCGGCGGATATCGAATGGTGGACATCGCCGCGGGCGCGCTGTGAGCTGGCCTGGGGCGAGACACCTGACGGCGATAACAAGATACATGTGAATACCGACGGTTTCGGCAGTTTCACTCTGACCGGACTGGAACCTGAGACCACTTACTATGTCAAAATTACTCAGGCCGAAGCGCTGGACGGGAACACTTACCTTACCGTAAGGACTTCAGAATCGTTACTTTCGCCGGGCACCGAACGGCACGCATCTTCTTCGCCCGTTTCCTTCTCAACGCCCGCCGTCCCGGACGAACCGGAGGAGGACGTTGTGTATTATGTGACCCCGGAGGGTGACGACGCTGATGACGGGCTCAGCCGTGCATCAGCTTTTGAAACGGTGCAGCACGCGGCCAATCAGGCCGCGCCCGGTGATACGGTGGAGATAGCCGGTGGCGCCTACCGGGAAACCGTTCGGGTGCGCACCTCCGGACTGCCCGACCGACCGATCACGTTCCGGGCCGCCGCCGGCGAAATGGTGGTTTTTGATGGCGGTAGTCAACTTTACAGGGCTTTTATCGTGAACGGGAAGAATCATATTCTCTTTGACGGATTCTATTTCAAAGATTTTCTTGATTCAGGCCTCCAGACTTCAGGGGTCTTTGTGCTGTATAAGAGCAACGATATACATGTCACACGCTGTTTCTACAACGGCAGTAACGTAGCTTACGCACCCAGCTTCGTTTATGCCATGGCCTGCGAAAGGCTGGTCATCAGGAACTGCGCCTCGCTCGGCGTTTTCTACGGCTCTCTTTATCTGGTACGCTGTCCGGACGCGCTGATCGAAAACAATGTCCTGATGCGCAGCCGGATTTTGCAGGCGGTTTTTGTCAACGAACCGGAACAGATCATACGGTTTAAAAATAATATTGTTACCGACAACCAGCCAACCAAGGTGAAAACGGCCCTGATAGAGGCGAGCAGCGTGGAGGCTCTGGAAATGACGGATAACTGTTATTACCTGCGCATCCCGACGGAAGAACGCAACATGATAATGCTTTATAATTCCAAGGCTTATGATCGTACGGTCGAGGCGTTCGGCCTGCGGCCGCTGGAACCCGATCGGCTTCCGGAAGAGCTGCTGCAGATCACTTTGCCCGAGTTCCAGCAGAGAGCCGATGACACCACTTCATTTGTCCGTGATCCGCGTTTTCGCGGCGCCGAGGATATCCCACGGACCGATGATGAGGGCGAGCCCGTGTTTATCGTCGATCGCTTTCTCATGAAGCAGGACCCTGATTTTACCGACTATTTCGCCCTCGACTACAAGCTGAAAGAGAGGAAAATAGGGTTGCAGCCGGAAGCATTTGAGGATTTCCATTTCAATCAGTAAATCTTTGATGGTGAACATCCAGTGAAGTGCGTTGTTTTATCCCCAACGTGCTCTGCGCCGCTGAAGACGCGCCCGCCGGGGAGACCGCTGTTTGAGACCCGAGTGTACGTAAATCCTCAGTGAACAACGTTCAATATGCAAAAAACTTGGTTCCTCTCGGTTAAGACTGGTCGAAAGTGGGGTCGTGATATCCCCCGAGAGCTGTTTATGGAGTGCGGCACGATGAGTGCCGCTTTGGAATGAAACCGGGAGAGGGATCTGAATCGACACGAAAAACATATTAACTCCTGTCATCGCCATGGCCGACTTTGATCGTCGTGCAATTGGATGCGCCGGACGGGATGGAGATCGGTGATACTCTCCTGCGGGTAACCATGAACGAAGCGGGTGGCCGCGAGTTGTGCTCTTTCGATATCGACCCCGTCCCCCATCATCGGTTCATCTTCTACCCCGCGCTCCCGGAGGGGTTTGAAGATGAGGCGCGGATTACACTGGCCTGGATGGCCGGCGGTGAGACCGTTGCCGAAGAGGAAAAACCGTTCCGTGTTGAGCGCTACGACGAGCCGGCCGGACGTGAGGGCAGGGTAAAACTGGAAATACCCAATGAGGACGGCGCCGTAATGACCGGCATGCCCGCAACCGCAGGGGTTCCCTTCCCGCGCGGTGCGCTGAACAACAGTGATCGGCTCCGGCTGGTCGATGAGGATGGGGATGAGGTGGCGTTGCAGGTGAAGGAGACGGCGCATTGGTCGAAATTCGGATCGGTAAAATGGGCCCTGTGCGATTTCACCGTTGACCTGGACGGCGGTGCGCGCCGGTTATACCTCGAGTATGGGCCGGATATAAACCGTAATGAGCGCCGGGGAATCACTGTTGAGAAAACAGAGCGGTTCCCCAGGGTGGATGCGGGAAGGTTAAGGATTGACAGCGGGCTTTGGTTCGACTTCGACGGAGAAGGTGATTATTTTAAGATACTTGACGAGCGGGCGCTGAATGGGGCGTTTGTTGAACATTCAGAGGGGCCGATCTATCGTCCTGACATTTCCGATCAATACGTGGTGGAGGAACGCGGACCGGAAAAAGCAGTGCTGCGGCGCGAGGGCTGGTACCGGGACGCCGAAAGCGGGCGCGAGTTCTGCAAATATATCACCCGTTATATCATCCACCGCGACAGCCCGTTCGTGCGCATTTTTCACACCTGGATATACACGGGCGACGACAGGCACGATCGCATCCGCAATATGGGGTGGGAGTTCGCGCCGGCCGACGGTATCCGCCCCGGTGCGTTCCTGACCGGCTTCGGCGACGATGCGGCCTGGCACGGCGGCGAACGTCTGCTGCAATGGGACTACGAGCATTTCACGGTCAGCGATGGGGACGAGGAGATCGATTTTGACGGCGGCCGTGCGCCCGGCGTGGCTTCGGCCGGCTCCGGGGAAGTGGAGATCTATTTCGGTTCCAAAGACTTCTGGCAGAACTATCCCTCGGAACTCGAATTCCGCAACGGATCGTTCTGGTTTCATAACTGGCCGCGGCGCAATCGCCCGGCGGGGCACACTTTCGACAAGAAATGGCTGGCCCGGCCCGCAAGTTATGCCGAAAACCTGGAAGCCAAGAGCGTCGAATCGGCTTCCGCCGCCCGCTATGCACTGGAAGATCCCGATGAACTGGCGTTTTCTGAGTGGGTGCTGAACATCATTCAGCACCGGTATGCGCACGAAGGCGAAGTGCTCGACTTCCGCCTGCCGGAACGATTCGCCGAACCGCCCCTTTCGTGGGAGCGTATGATGGAGAACACCAACGCGCAGGGCATTTCCCGCACCGAGGAAATGTGGATCTACGTCCGTGAGGCGGACGGTGCGGATGCGGAATCCGATGTTGCCGTTTTGCGAGGAGTGAATAACGAAACGCTGCGCGCTATGGTCGATCCGGAATGGGTGGCCCGGAGCGATGCGTTCCACGGGATTCATTATCAGGATCGGGAGCGTTTCCCGGAAGAGGAGCGCAGCTATGAATTGGCTGCGCTGTCCTACGATAAACTGGCCGAACGCCTGGGCAGCTACGGCATGTGGATATACGGCGACCTTCCAGCGTGGAATCCGAATCCGGGAACCCGCACACCCAACCTGACCCGGGCGTTCCAGAAGCAGCATCTCGGCTGGCCGTATTCATGGATCCCGTTTGCCCGCAGCGGCGACAGCAGGCTGCTGAAGATAGCCCAGGCGAACACGCGCCAGATCATTGATGCCGCCTACTGTCATTACGTCGGCGGCGCACTGGAAGGCGAGCGTACCCCCGGATACTGGGGTATTGGTCCGGTGTACTGGCACAGCGGAACGTATATCAAAGGTAATTTTACAACGGTCGAGAGCTTCCTGCATGCGTGGTATCTGACGGGATATCATCGAGCGGCGGATCATCTGGCGTTCCTCCAGGAGTTGTACACGACGGTCCCGTCGTACAGCGACTTCCGCGGCCGCCCGGTGTTCTTCCGCTATATTCACGGCCGCCCGGCGTACAACCGCGGGTCGAATGCGGAACTCAAGACCTATGTCGATCTTTACAAGCAAACGTTCGATCCGTGGTTTCTGGCCGGCGCCCACGCCATCAGCCGAGGGCATATGCATGGACGAACCAACGAGTTCCGCGACGGCGAACGCTATCCTGAATATTTGCAGGGATATATACACCGAACGAATAGCCCGTCCCCGCTCGCCGGTGGAGGCCCGTGTTATACTGTTTTCACCGGTCGGCACCTGAAGTGGTTCCCGGTGGCGTTGCGAGCACTCGCTGACGCCGATGCCCGGCCCGATCCGATAACCAACAGCTTTATGGTCAGTCCGCCGTTTGCCGAACCGCATGCAATCAGAGTGACGGTTCGTAAGGAGAGCGCCGGGGAAGCGCTGCCCCTCCGCTTCCGGGCCTGGCGTGGCGGCTGGACGCAAACACCTTTTGACGAGGATATCGAGGTGGAATACAGCGTTACCGCCAGCGACGGCGCCGAAGTTTTAGCGGGCATTTGGGATTACGGGCAGCGTGTTATCCCGATGGGCGTCAATGCAAAGGATGTCGAGATTCCGGCCGATGCGCCGCCGGGTAACTACGAGGTGGAATTGAAGTTTGAAAGCAACAAGCATGGCGGCATCGCCTTGCCGATTACGGGGCGGGATGTTCCGGAAGTAGTTCAACGCAACCCCGGTGCAGAAATGTACAGGAAGGAAGTTGCCCCTATGTGGTTCAGGGTGCCCGAGGACGTCGAGCGATTCCAAATCGACTTCCGCCGCGATTTGGGCGGTCTGACCATGGTGTGGGACCCTGACGGAAGACGCGTCTGGAACCAGGGCGACCATTATCCCGTGCCGGACGAACCTGATCAGCCCCGCATGGTCACTGCGGAATTCGAGGTGCCACCCGAACATGCGGGACGGTTCTGGCGGATCACCGGTCGCGGACGTTTTCGTAGGGGCCCTGAAATACCGGGCGTCTTTTCGGTCGAGCCGAGGCGCTGGTTCGATCCCCATGAGTGATAGTTTAAGCTTGATCGGTAAGTCCTCACTGAACCACGTTGATTTTGGATTCCTACCGCCGGGCTTGTCCCGGTGGAGGAGTAT
>JAGYMJ010000281.1 GCA_018400625.1 Planctomycetota bacterium | reverse complement strand
CGTTCGTAGCGTTTAATCTTCATTCCACCGGCACAAGGCACGGCGGGGATGTTACACAAGGTATATGGCAGGATGCCACGTGGTTCAGTGAATATTTACGGCCCTACCGGCACAGGGCCAGCGGTGGCAAAAGAACAACTTTCGCGGGAGTATTCACAGTTTACTGGTTAGCACTTGTCCACCTCTGCAGATGGGGCGCTGCCGTTGCCGCCGGCCCTTAGAAAATAAAACAGAGCAAATCTGTTCAGCTCGAAGTATTACGTTGTTACTCTTTGGGGTTTATGATTGAGCAAACACGATAGAATATATACTTTCATTACAATCAGAAAAGTATCAATTCCAACATGTCGCTTGAGCTATCAGCGCATTCGCGCTGTAGCTCAGCTCCGTCGTTCGACGCAGGAGAGATGAAGACCTATGACAAATGATGAAACCAACGGATTACCTGTAGCCAGAGACGTCGACGTTCTGGTCGTGGGGGGCGGACCGAGCGGTATCGGCTCGGCTCTTGCCGCAGCACGGAATGGTGCAAGAACACTTATCGTCGAGCAGTTCAATTGCCTTGGCGGAGTGGCTACGGCCGGCGGCCATGGTCACATCTCGAAGTATGACGAGAGCGGAACCGGACGCAGGATCGTGGGAGGAATTGCGGACGAGATTGCTGAACAGGTAGTTAGGGGGGGCTTTGGCGTCCGGAACTCCCACGGCATCTGGTTCGAGGTAGAAGGCCTGAAACTGCTACTGGACCAGATGGCCGAAGAATCGGGCGTAGACCTGCTCTATCACACCTTCTTCTGTGACACCGTCGTTGACAATGGGGTCGTTACCGGCGCAGTTATCCAGAACAAGACCGGCCGACAGGTCATCTCGGCCAGGCGTATCATAGATTGTACGGGCGACGGGGACGTCGCCTTCCATGCTGGATGCCCATATGAAATCGGCCGACCGTCGGATGGCAAGTGCCAACCGGTTACGCTCATGTTCACCATCGGTGATGTGGATTGGAAAAGGGCCAGTGCCTGGCGTACAGACTACAAGATGACAGAAACCTGGGAGGAAGCACAGCGCAAAGGCGATATGCGTCCTTTCCAAAAGACAATCATGGGCTGGTGGTGGACCCCAACTCGCCCCGACCAGGTGGGAGTGAATTTCACCCATGTGATCTACATCGACTCTACCAAAGGCGAAGAACTGACCAAGGCCACGGTTGAGGCCCGCAAACAGGCCTATGAAACGATTGAGGTATATCGAAAGTACGTGCCCGGAATGGAGCAGTGTTACATGGTTTCGACGCCGAACACGATTGGCATACGCGAGTCGCGACGAATCATGGGCGACTGCGTCCTCACAGAAGATGACGTGAAGAGCCAGCGCGAATTTGATGACAATATCTGTTACGGATCATTCTTTGTGGATATCCACTGTGTCGATGGCCCCGGCATGGATCACACGGTCTGGCGACCGCCGACGGGATTCAAGTATCACATCCCCTATAGAATCCTTCTGCCGCAGGGCGTCGACAACCTGCTCACAGCGGGTCGGTGTGTGAGTTGCACCCATCTCGCACTTGGCTCTATCCGTGTCATGGTGCAATGTATTGGCATGGGCGAAGCGGCGGGAACCGCTGCCGCTTTGTCTCTCAAAGATGCCGTCGCACCAAGGCAGCTCGATGCCGAAGCGCTCCAGAGCCAATTGCGAAGGCAAGGCGGAATCTTGTCAGAAAATGATATCGAGAAGGTTCAACGAGAAAGCGCGACATCGAACAAGACGTATGCAGGCGACGCTTGACAGCGCGCCTGATCCGCACGTTAGCCGGACATTCTATGGCATACCACTTTATTGCATTGTTGCATTGGGGTCGGACCACGATATGTGATTATTTAACAACTCTTTGTCCATAGAAAAGCCTTCGAAAAAGGCCTTACAGACGATTTTCACCCCACTAAAGTCGGGCTAAGCGTAAATTCCTATATAGGTCGACCGGGTTCACAGGGAACCCAGGTGGAACGAAGCTCTGGCGGCAGGTAGCGAGCGGTATGTTGAACGTGTGAAGAAGAAAATGCGTGGCAGGCGGCATATGGAAACTGATCGGATAAATGACTCTTACAATTCAGCGTGGGTACTGCGCGAGGTGACACCGAGCTATAATGCTTAGAATGGATTTTTGGGGTCAAAAATTGCTTCTAAGGGGTGTTTCAGGCCCCTTAATTTAAGTTAACAGTAGTTAAAACCGAAAGTTATCGAGGGCCGCCCCCCATGCGAAAAGCCGGCCGCAACGATCCCTGTCCGTGTGGGAGCGGCAAAAAACACAAGCATTGCTGTGGCGGCGCCGGGCGGAAGAGGGATCATTTATAATCTAATACATATTTGGGTTAAAAGCAAATGACAGGGGCGGCCGGCGTCCATTAAATGCTCTTATACATTTCACCGTGTATTTGACAAAGCTGTAAAAAGGAACGTAGAATTAAACATAGAAGTTTTTGCCACTGTTTGTAAAACTATAATGTCAGGCTTTCAGACTGAAACCGCTATCTGGAAGTCCACCAATAAAAAAAGCGGTAAGCAAAAGGAGTCAAGTCATGGAAGAAGCAAAAATGAATATGCCGTTGCTTGGAGATGAATTCCCCGAGATAAAGGTACAGACAACACACGGTCCAATGAATATTCCCGAGGATATGAAAGGTGAATGGTTCGTTTTGTTCAGCCATCCGGCTGACTTCACGCCCGTTTGCACCACAGAGTTTGTTGCCTTTCAAAAACGATCCGAGGAATTTGAGAAGCTGGACTGCAAATTGATTGGTATGTCAATCGACCAGGTTTTCTCTCATATTAAATGGGTGCAGTGGATCAAGGCAGAACTTGATATTGAAATCACATTTCCCATTGTTGCAGCCAACGATTCAGTTGCACTGAAACTGGGTATGTTGCACCCCGGCAAAGGAACCAATACTGTACGAGCAGTGTTTATTGTTGATCCTGAAAGTAAAGTGCGCCTCATCATGTATTATCCGCAAGAAGTCGGTAGAAACATGGATGAAATTGTTCGTGCAGTCAAAGCACTGCAAATATCCGACCAAGAAGGTGCAGTGGCTGCTGGTTGGCCCAATAATGAGTTGATAGGTGATAGAATCATTATGCCACCGGCAACAAATCAAGCAGATGCAGAAAAACGCCTTGAAAACTCTGATGCATTTGAGTGTTTTGATTGGTGGTTCTGTCATAAACCACTCGAAAAACAAGCCTAACCCAAGCGTGGCATGGATGGGGGGCGGCCCTCGATAAGTAGTTGAAAATAAATCATAAAAAGTGTTTTTACCCACTCGAAACCCTCTTAGACGCGATTTTTGGTAACCATTAAGCTTGAACTGAAAAACGAGATCACGGCTCTGTAGCAAAGTTTCGGCAACCCCGCCTCGACAGAGGCGATGTTCGGTAGCCCCGGGTTTTCAACCCGGGGAATGCGGTTCACCTCCACTGTGGGCGGCCCGAAAGGGGCGCGGTAGAACCTCTATTTTCCAAGCACTTTTTGTTAACGCCAGACAACCGCAAACTCATTTATATCCTCGCGGATCAACGTATTATACCGTTATCAATCTACCTACCATTTACCGTGCCCCATTCGGGGTTCCCCGAAGGTGGGGGGGCTCCCGTTTCCACGGGTTCAAAACCCGTGG
>JAGYMJ010000280.1 GCA_018400625.1 Planctomycetota bacterium | reverse complement strand
GCATCGTTATATGAAGAAGCTGTTCAGCGGTTCTTACCGGCCGGATGAGCTGGACAAATTCCTGCTCGGGCTGGCCGGTTCGGTCAAACAGATGGAGGCGCTGCTGCAGGATCAGGAACGATGCTGTTTTGTTCCCGTTATGCTTGCCGAAGCCTTGAGCGTAACCGAGACGTTGAGGCTGTTGGAGGGATTGAAACAATCAAAGATACCGGTCACCGATATCGTGGTGAACCGGCTTTACCCGGAAAGTGTTTGTATGGTTTGTTCGGACCGGCATATCCGACAGATGGCAGAGCTCGGTCAACTTGAGGGGAAAATAGCTGCTTATTCCCTATGGGGAGTTCAACAATACCCGGAAGAAATTCGCGGTCCGGCCCCTCTCGAGGTGTTCTGGGATGGACTTGTTGCATTGAACAATCAACCCCGGTTGAATATTCTAAAGATTCAACTGGGCAGGCAATCAGTAATCGCCAATCAACAATCGCCAATCAACAATCGCCAATCTAAAAGCAATTTAGAGAGGTTAATTTTTCTCAATCAACAATCCAACCTGCCTGTCCCTGAAAAGAGGCTCCTGGTTTTTGCCGGAAAGGGGGGAGTCGGAAAGACCACCCTGGCCTGTGCCACGGCCGTCAGGATGGCCCGGACATTTCCGGATAAGGGGGTTTTTGTATTCTCTACGGATCCGGCCCATTCCCTGTCGGACTGCCTAAGGAAACGGATCGGACCGGAGCCGACAGAGCTTATTCCCGGACTGACAGCCATGGAGATCGATGCACAGGCAGAGTTCGATGGCTTGAAAAAAAAGTATGCGGCAGAGCTGGAGAGATTTCTTGTCGCCCTCTCGCCCGATCTGGATCTGACATTTGATCGCGAAGTGATGGAACGCGTCATGGATCTCTCACCCCCCGGTCTGGATGAAGTGATGGCCCTGACAGTGGCCATGGGTTTTATGGCCGAGGATAAATATCAGTTCTTCGTGCTCGATTCGGCCCCGACGGGGCACCTGATCCGGCTTTTGGAAGCGCCGGAGCTCATTCAGCAGTGGCTCAAGATGTTTTTCAACCTGTTCCTGAAGTATAAGCGCGTTTTTCGACTGCCCGGCGTCTCAGAGCAAATGATCCGGATATCAAAAGACCTCAAGCGTCTCCGTGCCCTGTTAAAGGATTCCGACCTGTCGGCACTATATGCGGTGACCATATTGACGGAAATGGCATTTCAGGAGACAGGGGACCTGGTCGATGCCTGCCGGCGAATGGGGATAACCGTGCAGGCGCTTTTTCTCAATCTTGCCACACCGGCCAGTGAATGTCCTCTTTGTTCGGCCCTTTACCGGAGTGAGCAGCGGATCAGAGAAAAATTCAAGCATGCCTTTCCCGAAAAGCCCCAGGTGCTGGTCCATTACATGGGGGAAACACGGGGCATGGAACGAATCGAAGCGCTGGGAGAGGCTCTGTATGATTGATGCATGCCCTGGCGCGACTCCGCCGAAATTTTTTGGTTTCGTGATAAGTATTTAGAATTAGAGTCTCGGGCATCACCTTCATTAAAGCAAGGAACATAGGAATCAATAATGGAAAAAAATCTTAGAAAAATGGGAATCGATGTTATTGGCAATTTTCCCTGGGGTACGCATTTCTGTCAATTTTACCAGACCCCGGAGGATTTGATTGATATTCTGGTTCCATATTTCAAAGCAGGATTGGAAAACAATGAATTCTGCATGTGGATTACCGCTGAACCTCTAAATGCAAAAAAAGCAAAGGCAAGCCTAAAAAAAGTCGTGAGGAATCTGGATGACTATATTGAAAAAGGCCAGATAGAGATCCTGGATTATAGCCAGTGGTATACTAAATCGGGGAGGTTCGATGCTGATGACGTTCTGGACGGCTGGGTTGAGAAGGAGAAACAAGCTCTCGAAAGAGGATTTGATGGTCTTCGCCTTACAGGAAACATTTTTTGGCTTGAAGATGAGGATAGGAGAGGCTTTACGGAGTATGAAGAAACGATAAATGATGTCATTGGGAACTATAAAATGCTTGCGGTTTGTTCCTACTCTCTTGACAAATGTGGGGCAATCGAAATCATGGATGTAATTGCCAATCATCAATTCGCTCTTGTCAAAAAGAAAAATAGGTGGGAAATCATTGAAAGCTCTAAGCAAAAGCGGATAGAGGACGCACTGAAAAAGAAAACGCATGATCTTAACGAGCGTGTCAAGGAACTGAATTGCTTATACGGTATCTCTAAACTTGATGAAACTCCTGATATTTCCTTGGATGAGTTAATTCAGGGTACGGTTGATTTAATTCCTCCCTCCCTGATGTATCCGGAAAATACCTGTTCCCGTGTCCTCCTTAATGGAAAAGAATATAAAACAAAAAATTTTAAAGAAGCTAACCGGAAATGTTCAAGTGATATCTTTATAAATCACAAACGAATGGGGGTTTTGGAAGTCTATTGCTTAGAAGAAAAACCGGAAATAGATGGGGAACCTTCTCTCGGAGAAGAAATAAATTTAATCAACGCCATTGCCGAGAGAATAGGACACACCACTGAAAGATACCAGGTCAAGGAGGTAGAGCGAAGGAATAGAATAAAATATTTTAACCATTTTAATGATGCGCCGATTATGTACGTGATAACTGAAAATCTTAATTCATTACCGATAATTACTGACGTTAACAAGCTGTTCCTGCATAAAACCGGTTATTCCCTGGACGAAGTTGTCGGGCAGCCGCTTGATAAATTTTATACTCCTGAATCGAGACAAAAATTAAGTGAAGGCGGCTATGGACGGGCACTAAACGGCAGTTTCATTGAAAAGCAAAGAGATATGGTGGCAAAAAACGGGCAGGTCATAAATACAACGCTCCATGCGGTGCCTGAAAAAGATGATTCCGGCAAGCTAACGAGCATTCGGGCGGCATTTATCGATATAACGGAATCCAAGCGCCTTGAGAAACAGCTTATTCAATCTCAGAAGATGGAGGCCGTCGGGGTGCTGGCAGGCGGCGTGGCCCATGATTTCAACAATATACTGACCGCCATCATCGGGCATGCTGACCTTATGTTAATGACGGTCGACACTGATAAACCCTTAACTGAGGGTATAGAGGAGATCAAGTTGGCCGGGGAAAGGGCAGCCGCTTTGACCCGCCAGCTCCTTGCCTTCAGCCGCAAACAGATTGTCCAGCCTAAGATTCTGGATCTGAATAAA
>JAGYMJ010000279.1 GCA_018400625.1 Planctomycetota bacterium | reverse complement strand
AAAATGGCGCCTAACCCGCGGACGCTTGAAAGCGTCCACTACGAGCCGGGTGACTACATTCTGGCGCTGCGCCTGACCAATGAAGACGGCGGGGCGGAGACCTCGACGGCCTGCACCGTGACGCTCACGGGCACGGACCAGCTCCCTCGGGGCGATCGCTATGTGGCCGCAGGCAACCTCAACGCTTCCGGGGAATTCGACAGTTGGGCTGCGGCCGCCCCGACCATTCAGGACGCTGTTGATGCAGCGGAAAGGGGCGAGGTCATCCGGATTGCCCGGGGAATTTATCGCGCCGCGAATCCTTTTTTTTGGGAAGTGGTATAGTCGTTGGTTTATGACATATCAGGGTTAGAGCTTCCGTCAGGGATAAGCTCAACGCCGTCATTGCCTCCCGTTCCGCCATGCACTTTGATCTCCCCCAATCGTTGCGGCTCCCCCGGTGCTTTCAGAAACCATTCAAGCGGCATGCTGCCGGTCAGCCCGGGCAGGTGTTCCCCATGCACGTGACCGCGTTGCGAGAGCAGTTCAACCCCCTCGCTCAGGTCAATCTCCACACGTACCCGTGGTATTCTTCTCAGGTTCCGCCCCTGATTGGATACGTGGGTAGGGTACTGGCCTCGATTCGCCACCCGGGCCCGCACCCGGAAAACGTCGCTGCCGACGCACTTGACAGCAACGTCTTCGATCTTTACCCACGGGTGATAGGCGGCGTGTTCGACGGTGAACCGGTAGGTGCCCTCCGATATTTTTTCCAGATCGGCCAATGACGGACCGCCAAGATGACGCCGCAGCAACCCTCCAATCTCGACGCGGCCGAGCTGGGGATGAACGAAAGGCTGCCAGGGTTTGAAAATCATGTCCCGCTCTTCCTGGCTATCCCACCAGCGCATGAGCCGCCTCACAAGCGCTTCATGTCCCTGTTGGTTTTTGACATTGAAAATTTCCTCGGTGCTGATCCCGGCGCTGTTATAGAGCAACCCCAGTTCAAACTCGAAGACAAATAAACCCAGGTGATGATACCCAAAATTATGGAAATGCCCACGCAGGTTGTTGTCTCTTTGGGAATGACGATGATATTTGATCACCGGGAAGACGGGGAAACCGGTCTTTTCAGCCCCGATCTCGGCCAACTGCTGCATCGTTCGGACATCGGCTTCGTCCAGATCATCATCCGCACCGGTGGAGGGGGGACGCAGAACGGCGGCCGCGCCGTTATGATAACCCAGGATAGCAAATATATTGGGGCGGCTATGAATAAACTCTGCCAATGCGCGCATCTCCGGTTCGCTGAAAGGGAAGTCCCCGGCCCCGGACTGCTCAGGTTCGGGGCGCCAGTCATACGACCAGTTTCGGTTCCAATCGAAACCCCGGCCTCCCATGCTGATGTTATCGGTCCCGTCCCACTCGTGGATCATGCCCTCCGGGAAAGTTCGATAGAACGGTGGAGAGGTATCTTTCGTGCGCTGGATGAGCAGGCGTTGATCTTCAGGATCCACAGCAAAGGCTCCGTCGGGATGTTCCTGACGCATGGTCAGGATGAGACCGTCACCGTTAACATCTTGCTGGTACAACGCATTGGGTTCAAGTTTTGAGCAATCGGTTCGGCTGCGGATGGAACCGGACGTTGTCACCACGAATTCGGCTCCATCCGGGTTCAGGCGGGGGATGATGTGAAAGACAACCCGTTGCAGCAGACCAGTACCGGGATGATCGTCGAGAAGCCGTTGGGCGGAGAACAGGGCCGCATGCGTCCCGGAGAGTTCGCTCGCGTGGATATTACCATGAATCAGGTAGGCCGGTTTATCCTCGGGGTGACCGGTCGCGGAATCGGTGATGGTCAGCATAGGCAATGCACGTCCTTCCCGCGAACGGCCCAGTTCAGCCAGGGTGACCAGATCGGGGCGCGCCGCGGCCAGGCGGCGAATAAAATCCGACATCTCGTCGAAAGTCAGAAAATGTTCAAAAGGCAGCACCGGCAGTTTTTTCATCTTTTTGTCGCTTTCTCAAGCATGACTCATGGTCATTGTTAATTCAGTGAACCCGATCAATTATTTGTATTATACTCGATTTTGACAACTTCATCAATGATAATAAAATTTCATCGATTTGAAGATCAAAATCGATTAAAATATAATAGTGCATGACGGTTTTCACTGGTAAGTCCTTAGTGAACCAATGTTGTTTCTTCACCGAGCCCTGTGCCGGTGGGATGATGATTTCCCACTACGTGCCTGAGTAGTAAGTCCTCAGTGAACCCGCAGCATCC
>JAGYMJ010000278.1 GCA_018400625.1 Planctomycetota bacterium | reverse complement strand
TTTATCTAATTTTGGCAATTTACTTGGATCGTGTTGAGATGAGGCACATTTAAATTCTTTTGATGTCTTTCCTTTTTGTAGACCCAACAGCACAAATTTATTTCTAACTTCTATAGACAAAAATACTTTTGGCCATCGATTTTCATTACCCGTAAATAAAGTTAACCCGGCTTCTATTAAACATCAGTTTCCTTAATTTTGTACATCCCTGATCGGAAAATATCCCATTAGGTATGACAATCCCCAACCATCCATCATTAGACAAAATGTCAAATGACAAATTTAGAAAGAATTTGTAGAGATTCATATCTTTCAGGGCCGCAAATGAAAAATGCGGCGCTGAACTTAAAAAACTATTGGCAATATTGATTTTATTTTTAAATTCTGCCCATTTGAGCTTTATATTCTTATTCTGTTCCATCATCAATTTTGATGCTTTCATAGCTTTTTGCTTTGAATAGGAACGAAAGTTAGGATCATACTTAATAAAAAAATCTTGGGAACCTGGACGTAATCTATCCCACGGTGGATTACCAATAGTTGCCGAGAATCCCCCAACCGCATCAGGACCAAACACGACGGGAAACTCAAGGGGTCAGTGGTAGTAATGGTGCAAGTCTCGATATGCCTCAACCTTCTCCAGAATCCCCGGAAGAGCTGGGTTCAGAGTATTGTCTACAGACAACCCCTTTGCGAGCCGTTCAAATATCTCCTTATATTCATCAGGCTGGATTTCCGGGTCCATTAGATAAGCCGTAAATAGATCGGCCAGGGGGCGTAAATGAGACGTCGCATCGAGCGCTTCATCCAACACGGCTTTCTGGCTGTCCGTGTCGTCCTCATCGATCTGGGTGATGGACGCAATTCCCTGTCCAGCCTCGGCCAGGGCAGAGGATAGATCGTTGTAGTCAAACAGTAGCCCTTGCTTGTCTTTCTTTTTGTTGCTCTCCTTCCTACGTTCGGGAATGGAAGCGAGCTGGTCGAGTGATCGAATGCCGATCAGGCTGTTGCCGCAGCGGACGTGGTGGTCAAGAAAGGTCAGCTTGTGTTCGATGGCAAAACAGTTGAGCCAGAGAGAAAGCTTGGCCAGGTTCACTGCCAACGGATTGAGGTCGACTCCGTAAATACAGTGGCGGGTGATGCGACGCCGCCAGTCATTGGGCCGGCTGGTGACTGAAACCCGCATCCCTTCGACATGGGGCACCTCTTCAAGCAGGGCGACCACCAGGCCGGCCATCTGGTTGCCTGCGTCCACCAGAAAGTGGCCGCTCCCCATTGCCGGATCGCAGACCTTGAATTCCAGCAATTCCTCTTCGACAAAGCGTTCTACCATCGCTGAGGCGGCTTGTGCCGCCCCGCGGCGGGTGCCCAAATCGTGTCCTTTCCGCGCCTGCTCCAACAGCTCGTCGAACCGATTTCGATAATCCTGCTCAAATTTTTGGTTGAGGGGTTGGACGATGGTTTTTTCGTTGAGAAAACGCACCAGCGACTCCGGCGTGTAATACGAGCCCGTTTGTTTACGTTCCAGTGCGGATTCACCGAAGTAGACATCCCCCTTTTTGATCAGGGTGTCACCCTGCTTTTTGGTTGTCTGGGAAGCCAGCAAAATTTCCACACCCTTCTTGGTGCGGCGGCGGATACGGTCGGCATCGGCAAGCATAACCGTGTACTCCAGGATGTTCTCGTAAAGCTCCCCAAGATGGCGAACCTCAAGGTCTTCATAGGGTATGGCGTACTCTTCGTCCGGTTCATTGTTATATGGCTCCACAAATGCCAGCAGGTAAAGCGCCCGGCACATAAAATCGTTGCGCAGTTGATGCTGACCCAGGAACCGCTCCTCTTCGTCATCGAAAAGGCCGCCGTTGTAGCCCATGATGCCGTATTCCGGGTCACCGTCATTTACGGCGTTGATTAATCCCTTGAGATGCTTCCATAAATCGTACTGATCCGTGTCGCGGCGTTCACCCCAGCGAAATTTGCGCGCTTTCTTGCAGAGCGCTTGGATGGAGTGCCGCTGGTAGAGATCGGCTTTTTCCGGATCCGAGGGCAACAATCGCCGGGCCTCGGCATAAAACAGGAACAGGCAGCGGTAAATGAGTTTGACGGCGCTTTCGAAGATTTGCGCCCTTTCTTCCTCAGTGTACTCTTCACCGCTTTTTTGGGTGTCAAAAATGAAACCGTTACAGATGTATTGCAGGACCTCATCCACCTGGGCGAGAAACGGTGTCTTGACATAGTCTTCAAGCACTTGCTCTGATTGTTCCCGGTCGCGGTCGAGCCTGCACTTGTAAACGCCGACGGATTCATCCTGCCGATCGGTCTCGGCGTCCTCAACGTCTTCTGCAATGAAGGAATCTTTGTGAAAGAATCGCTCGAAAAGGCCATATTCGGCCTCATCCGATCCTTCCAGCGCCTGCTCTAAGGGCAGTTCCACGTAATCTTCATAGGGTCTTGAACTCTTGGTGGAGTAAAGCCGCCAAAGGGAACCGTTTGTCAGGATTCCCCAGTTGAGCTTGCGTTGCTTGAGCTGCGCCATTAGCTTGGCGGGGTAAAAGCTGCCAACGGATGTGTTGTCTATATCTGATCCTGACGGCGCGAGATAGAGCACGCCGATGCAGTTAGTAAATCCCCAGTCTTCGAAAAGCGGGTAAACACCTGGAGCGGTGGGACTGCCGGGGGGTACGAACTCGAGATAGCTTAACGCCTGTTTCAAGAAAGATTCCCACAGGGACCCGGTGTCCTGGGAATTCCGGGACCGCCACGTCTGAGCCAGGGTGGCCATGCGCCCCTGTGCGGCATCGTCAAGTTTGACGACGTCTTTCAATTCCTCGATGAAAAGCGAGCTGAACAGACCGTTATTCTTCATAGTGCCAGGGTCTCCCTCTGATCGACCACAAAAGTGTATTGACGGTACCGATGGAATTTACGGGTCGCGATGATCTTGTCGTATTGAAGAACGAACAAAAGACAGGGCTTTTGATTCCAGGTTTCCACATGACTGGCAAACTGTTCGACGCTGTTTGGTTGGCCGGACCAGGTAGCCTTGAGAAACTCGATGTTCGAAATGATAATTGCTGAATGAAGAATTCTGAATGCTGATCGTTGCGATTCCAGATAACGTTTCTTCAGAAAATCAAAGAGAGCAGGAACAGAAAATTCTGTCAGTCTCTTGCTTAATTGCGTATTCTGAGCGAACATCTCCAGCAGATCAAGATGTTCGGAATCAGTCTGACGTGCCAACTCTGCAGCCCACTCTTTTTGGCCTTCATACTCATGGGTCAGAACGATGCACGCCTGACCGCGAGGTCGGGAAGGTAAACCTCTCACCAAATCGATCATGTTTACCGGCTTATTCATCATTCATCCTTTATCATCCATCATTCCGAACTGGCTCACGGTCTTCAAAATGGGCGGACAAAAAGCTGATCGCCGAAAGGCCCGGCTTGAGACG
>JAGYMJ010000277.1 GCA_018400625.1 Planctomycetota bacterium | reverse complement strand
GGATGCCACGGGGTTCACTGGGGACTTACGATAGCAAATCAACAGATATGTTTTATCGTTCTCAGTCATTCAGTTCAGTTGGAACTATGCGTATTCATACCCTGCACCACAGTTTAAAGCGGTATCAGTGGGTCACGTGCAAATTTTTCCGTAGGTCTTATGATCTGCATTCTGTCCGGTTCGATCGTAATGTCGAGCGGAAGCATACCGGCATAATCACCATCTATGTGACAGGGCGCGTTTTCACCGGCGGTTTTTAATTTTACATGCCGCCCCCTGTCTCCATATGTATAATGACAGTCGGCCAGCCCATGAGTCAGAGCGGCGACGCCGGGGATAAGCATATCCAGGAGCGATCCCAGCCGCATAGCGGTAATATCCAGCAAACCGTCCTGAGGATCGGCATGCGGGGTCAGTTCGGCAAGTCCGCCGTAGCTCTTTGTATTGCCTACGCAAGCTAAATTGACATCCTGAGCACAAGTTTCACCATCGACTTCCACATTTACATGCCATTGTTTTGGGGGTATTAATTGTTTGAGAAAATGGGGGAAATAATGCAGTTGAGTCAGGTTCCCGGCCCTGTTCTCATGTACTTGTCTGACGATATGGGCGTCAAGCCCGGCCCCGCATGCACATGCAAAACGCCTTCCGTTGGCGTTTCCAACATCTAAATGGATAATTTCGCCGTTTATAATGGATTGGGCAGCCTTGAGAGGATTCAGCGGCATGCGGAGTTCCTTGGCCAGAACATTCCCCGTTCCGGCAGGTATTATGGCTAAGAGGGTTTTTTTAAGATCAACAGCATTAAGAATCTCGTTAAATGTGCCGTCCCCCCCCATGCAGACTATTAAACCGCCTTTAAAGTTTCCCGAAGCTTGATGCGCATCACCGGCCTTTTTAGTAATGAGGGGGGTTACCCTGCTCCCCCTGGATCTGAAGATATCCACTACCGAAGAAAGTTTACGCTCCGTTTGCCCATATCCGCTGATCGGATTGGCTATGATAAGCGTTTTCTTTTCAGTTTCGCTTTTGTCCATTGCCCCGGCTTTTCCCCTCTTGCAAAAAAATTACCCCGGTTCTCAGGTAGAATTGCCGGAATCAACGCAGTTCACAAGCAGTCCATTTGATTAACAATTTTATTTGATTATAATACAATGTTGTTGATAGAAGCAATAATGACTCTCCAATACGCAAAAAAACGTTTTTATTTCGTCCCGTGGAAATCGAACATTCTGCTTGTATAACGGCTAATGATGAAGAAATCCCTGATTTTCGGGGAGAGACGTGTTTTTTCAGGATGCTTGCAAAGGAGCAGCAGTCAGGATAACAATAATTGGATAAGGTCTCGCATTATGTATATGAAAACAGCTAAAGATATAAGGGATATGTTTCTTGCCGGCAAAGTTTCTTGCCGGCAGATTGTTGATGCATATTTTAAGAGAATAGAGGAAGTGGATCCCCAGCTCGAAGTTTTTGTTACTTTGAACCGGGAAGATGCCATGCAGCGAGCTGACGCCCTTGATGAGAAGCGGTCCAGAGGCGAAAGCATGGGGTGTCTGGCCGGTATTCCCGTAGTGCTTAAGGATAACATCTGTACAAAAGGCATTAAAACGACGTGCAGTTCTCGCATACTGGAAGATTTTGTGCCCCCTTATGACGCTCATGTCGTGGAGTGCCTGGACAAGGCGGATGCTGTAATAATTGGCAAGACCAATATGGATGAGTTCGCGATGGGTTCATCCACCGAGAACAGCGGACTAAAGATAACACGTAATCCCTGGGATACTGACAGAGTGCCCGGTGGGTCCAGCGGCGGGAGCGCGGCTGCCGTTGCCGCCCGGATGGCCCCTCTGGCTTTGGGAAGTGATACTGCCGGTTCTGTAAGGCAGCCGGCGGCTTTTTGTGGGATTATGGGGCTTAAACCCACTTACGGGCGCGTCAGCCGTTATGGAGTGGTTGCGTTTGCAAGCTCTATGGATCAGATCGGCCCTATGGCCATGAATGCAGAGGATATGGCCATTATGCTCAGTGCTATCGCTGCACCGGACAGTCGGGATTCGACATGTACCGACAAAGAAGTTCCTGATTATCCCGGGGCGCTTGAAGAATCTCTTGAGGGCTTGAGTTTTGGAGTGCCTGAGGAATTTTTCAATACTGACGGGTTATCGGACGAAATTCGTGACGGTTTGGATGAAGCGCGGCGAGTCTATGAACGGCTTGGCGTTAAATTCAAAGAAGTTTCCCTTCCCCATAGCAGAATAGATATGGAAGACGGCAGGATTTCCAGTTTTGCGGTGGCCTGCTATTATGTTCTCTGCACCGCTGAAGCCGGCAGCAATCTGGCAAGGTTCGACGGCGTCAGATACGGGAACCGGTCTCAGGATGCTCTGGATATGGTCGATATGTACTGCAAGAGCAGAGGGGAAAATTTCGGGGATGAAGTTCGAAGGCGGATCATGCTCGGTACTCATGTTCTGAGCAGCGGCTATTATGATGCCTATTACCTTAAAGCGGCCAGGGTTCGCCGTTTGATTGCAGAGGATTTCGCCCGCGCTTATAAAGAAGTTGACCTGATTTTCGCCCCGACGACCCCCACTCCGGCTTTTAAGATAGGCGAAAAGGTTGATAACCCGCTTGAATTGTATTTGAGTGACATATTTACCAGTCCCTGCAATCTTGCAGGCGATTGCGCTCTTTCCATCCCTTGCGGGAGCAGTGGGGATAACCTGCCTATCGGTTTACAATTAATGGGGCCCAAATGGCAGGAACAACGCCTGCTATCCGCAGCTAATGCGTATCAGAAAGAAACCGATTGGCATACAAGAATGCCCGATCTTTAATTTATGACCATAGAAAAAAATTCAAAAAAATGGCGTTTAGCCTTAGTGTCCACCCCGATCGGCAACCTTGAGGATATTACGTTGAGAGCTTTGCGCATTTTGAAGGAGGCTGATCTCATAGCGGCCGAGGATACCCGTCGCACAGCTAAGCTCTGCAGCCATTACAGTGTCCATACCCGCCTTACCTCTTATCATTCTCATAATGAGCATTCGAAAACGGATAAGCTGCTCTCGAAGATAGAAGATGGACTCAAAGTGGCTGTGGTCAGCGATTCGGGAACACCCCTTATTTCCGATCCGGGATTTTTGATTTTGCGCGAAGCCCAGGAACGGGGTATTGAGCCGGAAGTGGTTCCCGGCCCCTCCGCGCTTACATGTGGTCTCGTGGCCTGCGGGTTGCCAGTGGATAGATTCCGGTTCTATGGTTTTCCACCCCGCAAAAGCGGTAAAAGGCAAAATTTTCTTGAATCACTAAGAAATTGCGATAGCACGGTTTTTCTCTTTGAATCTGTTCATCGCATTCAGCATCTGCTTGAAGATATTTGTCAAGTTTATGGAAAAGAAACGGAAATTGCTTTAATCCGCGAGGCTACCAAACAACATGAAGAGCGACTGCGCGGTGAGGTGGGGGCGTTACTGCAACTGCACGGAAAACGTGTTTGGAAAGGGGAATTTGTCGTAGGGATAAATCTCAGGGATTGATATGTAGTAGGCGCTTAGATTTCACACATCGACACAAAATTGTCGATGTTGCAAAAAACCT
>JAGYMJ010000276.1 GCA_018400625.1 Planctomycetota bacterium | reverse complement strand
TCATTATTCCACCGGCACAGGGCACGGTGGTGATGAGGCAACGGGGTTCACTGGATATTCACATCCGGATCAGTAGCCGGGGTTATGCGTATTGTTTTGGTTCTTACTTCTAATAAATAAGGAGGCCTGATATTGAAAGCTCAAGCCATTGTTTTTCGTTCAGCAAACCAACCGAAGATTGAAGAGATCGATATCCCCGCTATCATGCCTGACGAGGTGAGGATACGCACACTCTATTCGGGCGTAAGCATAGGTACGGAATCGTCCATTTTTTCGGGCATTCGCACCCACAACGGAACGTTTCCGCTGGTCGGCGGCTACATGATCACGGGCATTGTGGAGGAATCAGGAGCTGCGGTCACCGATTTTTCGCCGGGGGATAAAGTGGTATCGGGCGGTGGCCGGCTGGAAGGGGAGATCAACAGTGTTTTTGGAGGGCATATGTCCCACGTCGTGATTCCGGCCTCGCGGGTCAGCTTCCTGCCGGACGATGTTGATGAGAAGGAAGCCGCCCTCTTCGTTCTCCCCAAGGTCGGTCTCGAGGCGGTCAGCATGGCCGAAATTACCGAAAAGGATCGGGTTCTCATCTTCGGACAGGGCATGATCGGTCAGTTCTTCGGGCAGTTCGCCCGGAACCGGGGAGCACGTATCGTGACCGTTGAACCGGATAAAAAACGCGCCTCGCTTTCCCGCCAATATGTCACCGCCACGGTACTGGACCCCATGAACGATGACATCGAAAAGCGGGTCGAGGAACTCACATCAGGTCAGGGGCCGACCGTTGTGGTCGAGGCCACCGGCTCCAAAGAAGTCATTCACCAGGCCACGGCCGCACTGAGGCCGGATGGGCGGTTTGTTTTTCTTTCCTGGCATCCGGGCGAGATTGCCCTGGAATACAGTCACTTCCATGCCAACCGAGCCCGAATCCTTTTTCCAATGGGGGGCGGCGATCGTGAGACAACACGGGCCGTACTCGATTCTCTGGCGGCCGGCACAATTCATCTCGAGGACAATCTCACGGATGTGGTTAATCTGGAGAACGCTTGTGATGGTTACAGGAGGATCATCGCCGGAGATCGATCGATCATCGGTATGGTTATTGATTGGAGATAAAGATGAAAGTTGCAATAACGGACGGTAAAGGCGGGTTATGGCCGGGAACAGCACCGGTGCCGGAGATCGGGCCCTACGACTGCCTGGTACAGGTAGAGAGCTGCGCTTTTTGCAATTCCACAGACCGCCATATCGTCAATGGGACTCCCCCCTTCGACGGGACCTTCCCTGCGATACTGGGCCATGAATCTGTCGGGATAGTGCAAAAGAGCGGTTCGAAAGTGCAGCATTTCGCCGTCGGAGACCGGGTGATGCGTCCGATGGCGATCTGGGGAAATGAGACTCTGGGAGGCTTGAGTTCCATGTGGGGAGGGTTCGCCGAATATGGAAAGATTCGCGACGCTCAGGCTATGGTCAAAGACGGCCGGATCGAATCGGTTCCTCACCACCATGGGTATCAACAAACGGTTCCGCACGATATCGATTTGGATCGTGCCATGCTGATGACGAGTCAGAAGGAAATCTGGTCCTCAGTAAAGAAGATGGGCACGATCAGCGGGCGAAGGTTCCTCGTCGCCGGGGTTGGCATCGTGGGTTGTCTTTTCGGGATTTTTTTACGGATGAAGGGCGCGGGCCACGTAACCGTTACGGCCCGGCGCAAGGAACCACTGGATTTTGCAATGGCCCGGGGGGCTGCCGATTCGGCATCTCTTCTGGCCGATGTGAGCAGTGAATATGATGCTTTGGTGGAAACCACCGGCAGCCTTAAAGTGGCTCTGGGGCTTCTGCCCGCCATCAGGGATGGCGGCCATGTTTACGGATATGCGGTGTATGCAGGGCAGGGAGATGACAGCCGATACGACATCTTCCGCGATCGTCATGTCTTTGAACGCATCAATCCCGACGAAAAGTCCGCTCATGACGAGATATGCCAGATGATCCGCGAACACAAAATCGAGACTCCGCCGTTCATTTCGCACCGCTTCCCCATTGAGGAACTGAGTACCGCATGGAAGACCGTTATTGAAAAAAAGACCCTCAAAACGGTCATCATGTTCTGTGGTTAGCGTTTCGGGAGTTTTTTCAGCAAAAATGTCCTCTTACCATCGGCGTTCCAGGTCGTCGGGATACATTCCATAGCCCCGCAGCCCTCTTGAGTGCCCGGGCCTGACCATTTTATTGATAGCATTCGGGTATTCTTCGCCGGCCGCCAGCGGCCTGATCCGTTCCACCCAGATCGTGCGCGCTTTGTCTTCATGCACCTTTTCACCCGACTCACGGAAAAGGTCCATCAGGTGTTTTACTTCAACCAACGCGCGTGTATAATCAAGCCCGACACGCACAAACTCGACCCGCCGCCGGTATTTCCCCGGCCCCTCTTTGACCGCCTCCATCGCCCGGTCAAGATGTGTTTCAGCCCGATCAAAAAAATCCTGATCATAGACCTCCAGCCACTTATCCATATCCGGTATTATCCGTTCATTGGCCTCCTCCATCAGTGTCCAGTAGGCTTTCACATCATCGGAAGCCTTGCCAAAACCGCGCTGGTAGTAGTCTTCCAGAATGGCTTCTCCATCGGCACCGGGGTTCCATGCCATCTGTGCCAGCATGTAATAATGAGGCCCCTGAGTCGCCCAATGGGTCCAGACGAGATCGAAATGCAGACCGGTGACATTATTCTCCGCTGCCAGCTTCATATCCTCGATAGCACGCCGCGTTGAAACCCTCGGAAATCCGATATTCCAAAGCCCGAAACCCAGATTCGGCCGCCATACAAGATTCGGGGCCACCTCGGCCCACCCATGGAACAGCTCTCTTCCGGCCGGATTGTGCCGATTGTGAAAATTGGTGACACTGAGGATAATAACGTTGTCGTCGGGGACCACCTCCACCGGTACCGGACGCCAATTGCCGTAGGCGAGCATATGCACATAATAATCCTCATCAGGATAGCGTTCACGGAGCAGTCGTGCGACCTTATTCGCAAAAGTAATGGTGCGATCGCTCAAAGCAACATAATCCTGGCTTATCCCCTGCCAGATGAAGCGGAGTGTTTCTCCGTCCGGGTGATCCCAGGCCAGACAGTCCGGGCACACGCAATGGCCGCTGGCTCCGCCGTCGTTAGGTGACGCATTAAAAGCTCTCTGAAGCGGATTTTTCTCTATCTGATCTTCGACATCCAGAAGCCACTGCTGCCAGACATCCGGATTTGAATGACAGATTTTGACCGTACCGGCCCGCGGATACGGCTTGTCTCCGCCCCCGCGCGTACCATCGGGCTGCAGTGCAAAATATTCCGGATGCGTCTCATGAAAGCGCTCCCACCAGTCGCCGAAACCATGGCCGCCTGGAGCATCGGCCGAGTCGAACAGGAGGCGTTGAAAGCGGACCCAATTCTGGGTGTCGCGACGCGGGCTGAAACCCCATCGCCTGAGCGAATGGGCAGAAAAAAGGCCCGACCTGGCCCGAATCTGTGGATGATGGCGGTAGCGGAAAGGAGAGAACGCGATGCGGTCCCGCTCGACAATATCTTCACCGAGTTCGCCGGCCCACAGCCAACGGACATCCAGATAGTCCTGAATAAAGGTATAAACAGCGTTAACCGTCCCATACTCACTTTGGACGCCCTCCAGTTCGCGCCCTCTGGACAGTTGCCGTACATTGTTCTGCGGATCCCACCGGTCACGCCCGGCGATGGCCAGATGGTTCGTATTTGAAACGATCAATATTTCTTCCGGGTGCTCGAAATGGAAATCGATGTCGGGGAACAAATCCTCCATAACCGGCTGATAGCCGACCCAGATAGCATTGTCGGGGATGGGGTCGGGTTCGCCTGCAATGATCTCAGGGCGAACGCCGCTGATTTTCTCGATGTACTCGGCCAGCTCATCGGCGGCAAGCCGTGTGAACCTCGGTGCATCCTCCAAAAGGACGATCGGTGTTCTCGCGGCGCCGTCCTCAACCAGCACCAATTCTGCGGAATCATCTGCGTTCAAATATGCCGAATCAAAAGTCAACAAAAACACAAAAAGTGTACTGAAAATCATCTTTAATGTCACGGTCGGTTCATATGTTTTTTTACGCATCACTCAAGCCTCCTACGGCACAACGCACGGTGGGGATGTTCAGGGGTTCACTGAGGACTTACACCGCAAATTCTACTCCAACAGATTATAAGGTACGAACCTGGATATTTTCCATCGAAGAGTATCTTATTATCGCCATGGCGCCTTTCTCCAGTCCAGATGTTCGGGATGATAGGCGCTCACACGACCGGCTCCCGGCCGGGCATAGCTTGAGTTGATCGCATTGGGATATGTTTCGCTCAACACCAGGGGCCGAATTCTTTCCAGCCATATCGTCAGAGCTTTCTCCTCGGACTCCTTGTCCTGCCCCCCGCTTTCGCGGAAACGGTCCATATGTTTTCGCGCTTCAAACATCGCATCCCAGTAATCCAGTCCTGCACGCACAAAGCCAACCCGCTCAGTGAAAATTTCCGGTTCACCGTCGAGCACCTCCAGTGCACTATCAAGGTGGCCGTTCGCCCGTTGGAAAAACGATTCATCCCATGTATCCGCAATGCTTTGTCCCTCATAAATCAACGGATGCACGGTCTCTTCCACAAAATCCCAGTAGGCGCTGATGATATCGGCGGCGGGACCGAAGGCACGACGATAGTAGTCGGCCAGGATTGCTTCGCCGTCCGCATAGGGGTTCCAGGTCATCTGGGTGAGCATATAGTAATGAGGACCCTGTGTTGCCCAGTGCTCGTACAGCATATCGAAATCAACGGCGACCACCCCGCTTTCTGCAGCCAAGCGCAGGTCTTCGATCGCATCATCGGGAGCCACATTAAGGTAGCCGCTGCGAAAATGGCCGGCCAGGTTGGGACGCCACAAGAGATTGGGCGTGACTTTCGCCCAGTCCAGAAAATCCTGACGATGATCCCCCAGATCGTAGGCTGAAGGCCGATTGTGGAAATTGGCCACGACACCGATCACGACGTTGTCGTCCGGCACGGCTTCGACCGGCGGAAGGCGGTGGGCGCCGTAGGCATACATACCCACATAAAGTTGACGGTCGGGATATGTCTCCCTGAGTCGGCGCGCAAGAACATTGGCAAGGGTCACGTAACGGTCGGTAAGAGAAAAGTAACTCTGGCTAAGGCCCTGCCACATGAGAGTGACAAACTTTCCGTCCGGATGGTCCCAGGCTAAGCAGTTTTCACATATGCAGAATCCACTTCTTCCACCGTCGTTGGGGGAGGCGCTGAACATCTCCCTGTTGGGATTGGCCTCCAGTGCCTCTTGTGCATCTTTGAGCCACTGTTTTTGAAAATCCGGATTCGAGACACACATTTTCACTCGACTCGGATGACTCCAGGTTCGCGTCCCGTCCGGCTGCAGCGCGAAGAATTCCGGATTCGTTTCGTGGAAGCGGTTCCACCAGTCGGTATAGGCATGATAGGCATGAATTTGCAGCGAATCGAGCTGCAGGCGCTGGAAGCGCGACCATTCGATAGCATTGCCCCGGCCGCCCAGCCGTGATCGGCGAAAGAGCGAGGCGCGGCTTCGGATCTGGGGATGGTAGCGGTATTCAAAGGGTTCGAAGGCGATCGTGTTTCTCCGGGGAACGTCCTCGCCGAACGGGCCGGGCCAGAACCAACGCACATCCAGATAGTCCTGGAGGAAGGTATAAACAGCGTTGACCGTGCCGTATTCACGCTGAACACCGTTAATATCTCCGACGACCAGATGATCGGGGTCCCAGCGGTCGCGTCCGGCGATCACAAGATGATTCTCATTGGACGCTATCAGGATATCTTCGGCATGTTTGAAATCAAAATCCAGTCCCGGGAAAAGATCATCAAGCACGGGCTGGTAGCCGACCCAGATGGCCCGGTCGGGCACGGGGTCCGGCTCGCCCTCGATCACCTCCGGACGGGCGCCGCTGGTTTTTTCGATGTATTCGGCCAATTCATCGGCCGCACGCCGTGTCTTGGGCGGCGCATCGGCAAAAATCACGATCGGCGCCCGGCTCACGCCGTCTTCGACCAACACGAGTTCTGCACCGGCCAAAGCCTTTCTTCCATTGTGCACAACAGAAGAAGTGACAAAATTCAGGCCAACAAAAAACGCAAAGCATACAAACATTAAGGGGAGCGACGCTTTTCTGGAAAACATTTTTTCAACCTCCCGTTCGGCCATTAGAGCCATTAGTGAAAGAAATCTTATCAACTATGATACTTGATTGGTAAGTATTCAGCAAACCCTGTCTGTTTACCACAAGACCTGTTCAGGTGGGGCAATATCTGGTAGATATTCAGTGAACCACCTGAATTTTACAGTTATACATGAAAAATCAGGTGTCAGGTTTGTAGTGAACC
>JAGYMJ010000275.1 GCA_018400625.1 Planctomycetota bacterium | reverse complement strand
TTTATTCCAGCGGCACAGGGCACGGTGGGGATCAAGTGGGACGTGTTTCACGGAATATTTGCGAATTTCTTCAATCACTAAAGACTAATCGTAACAATTAAATTTGTAAGGGAGATGAATTAATGGGTAAAACCCAGGAAAAAAAAGAGAATAAGAAAGACAGCAGCAAGAAAAAAAACACTTCGACCGAGTTTCATATTGAGAAGCTCCAGAAGATGAATACAAAAGAACTTCAGAAGGTCGCCCGTGAGGAGAATGTGGGCAATTATGTGGGTTTGAAAAAACAAGAATTGATAGTATCCATACTCAAATCACGCGTCAAGAATAAAGGTAAAATGTATGGGGAAGGTGTGCTGGAAATACTTCCGGAAGGGTTCGGGTTTCTGCGATCACCTGACTACAGTTATGTGCCCGGCCCTGATGATATTTATGTATCGCCCAGCCAGATACGTCGTTTCTCTTTGAGATCCGGCCATGTCGTTTCAGGACAAATAAGGCCGCCCAAAGACCGTGAGCATTACTTTGCCCTGTTGCGGGTTGAAGCGGTAAATTTTAAGAACCCTGAAGATATAACAGACACAGTGCTTTTTGAGGATCTTACACCTCTTCATCCTGAAAAAAGGTTGATTTTGGAGACGGATAAGGATATTATCGAAACCCGAATCGTTGATATGGTTACCCCCATCGGCAAAGGACAGCGCGGGTTAATCGTTGCCGCCCCAAGAACCGGCAAGACGGTTCTGATGCAGAAAATGGCCAACGGAATACTTAAGAATCATCCGGACTGCTATGTCATCATGCTGCTGATCGATGAAAGACCGGAAGAGGTCACCGATATGTCCCGCCATGTTCCCGCTGCCGAAGTTATCAGTTCCACATTTGATGAACCGCCCAATCGCCATATTCAGGTCACCAATATGGTGATGGAAAAGGCCAGAAGGATGGTCGAATACGGTCAGGATGTGGTGATATTCCTGGATTCTATTACCCGACTGGCCCGGGCGTTCAATAATGAAGTGCCCCATAGCGGACGAATACTCTCCGGTGGTGTTGATTCCACCGCCTTACAACAGCCCAAAAAATTCCTCGGGAGTGCCAGAAACACCGAAGAAGCCGGCAGCTTGACAATTATAGGCACGGCCCTCGTAAATACCGGCAGCAAAATGGACGAAGTCATTTACGAGGAGTTCAAAGCTACCGGCAATATGGAATTGCATCTCGACAGGAACCTTGCCGACAGGCGAATATTCCCGTCTATAGATGTCACCAGCAGCGGTACCAGAAGAGAAGAGCTCCTGATGGATCCGGAGGAACTCAAGAGGGTTCACCTCCTGCATGGAATGCTTAACGACATGAGTCCGATGGAAGGTCTCAAAGTCCTCCGAAAACGCCTGGAGCAGACGCAAAACAATGCGGAATTCTTGATGAGCATTAATATCGATACCTGAGGTCGTTTTGTTTGCGGCCCTTCACGCCGGCTCTGAAAAACGGGGGGGGCTGAGGGCGCATCAGGGGACGTTGTCCCACTCGTAGTTGAAGGTTGAATGGCTACTCCGACGGAATGAATTGTATTCCAATGTTATATTGTTGTCAAATGAAGGGGAAAAAGAGGAAGGGAGTCCATAGGATTACTACCCCAAAACCCTCCTGCCTGCTGCAGGCAGGCGGCCAGGGGGAGGTGGCTTTATCGCTTTTGGAACATATGCGTGAAAGAAAAACGCACGGCTAT